>JAHZLH010000002.1 GCA_022599915.1 Actinomycetes bacterium | reverse complement strand
CGGGCGCTGGGTGCGTGCCAATAACCGTGCTCATAACGCTGCTCATAACCTGCGTCATGGGTTGATTGACACCGAGGTTTAGTGTGCCACGGGTGCCAGGCGTGGGGGAGTAGGTCCTAGGGGTTCGCTGTGGGGTCAGAGAATAGGGTTAGTCGAGCTGCGCCGGGATCTTTGCCCACCCGTAGTCAGTAGATCGTTGTCTGGCCGTGAGGTGCCGGGATCGCTTTGGTCTCCGTCTCCGACCCAGCAGCCAACAGATGGCCGCCGATCAACGCCAACGCAACGATCAGTGCGATTGTCACTAGCCGTTCCGGAATGCTCATGGTTTCTCCTGTCGATTCGGTTCTTCGCGGGGCTCATTTTCAAGATGCCCAATTGCTTCGCGCTGAAACCGAAGGGTTGCGCGGAATCGCTTCGCCAGGTCCGTGAATGGTTAGCCAGGTATCCGCATCGGTCATGGAGCACGCTGAACGGTCACTAAGCCACCCCGTATCGCAAGAAAACGTCGCCGGTTGAGCCTCCCCTCACACCTCGGCGCATCATTATGGTCTTGCCGAGTTTCGTGATGGTGTCATCGATGGATAGTGGCTGGCCAGTTGGTCTCGGTGTGGGTGCAGCAGTTGGGTAGTCCATTCGGATTGAAGCGCCTGTCGGCACTGCAACATCATCGTGAGTTTGGTTTATTGAGGGAAGAAGTTCACGCGCCTGTCACGCGACCTCGACCTCGGATTGCAACCGCAGTGACAGTCTGGGGCAAACAGTAACAGCGAAAGGTGACCATGTCTGACAAAAAAGTTCTGACTGAAAAGCTCTACGGCGAAATGTCCCAGAACGGGGATATCGACACTCTGGTAGATACCTATTTCACCGAGGATTTCGTGGAACACGAAGAAGTCCCTGGCCTGGAAGCAACGGGTCGGGACGTGCCCAAAATGATGTTTCGCATGATGCGTCAAGGGATGCCGGACATCCGTGCAGAAGTTGACTTCATGCTGGAGGAGGGCGACCGGGTCGTGGCCTACGGGAACTTTGTTGGCACCCACACGGGTGACTTCATGGGGATGCCCGGTTCAGGCAACGCGGTGAAGATTCCCTTCACCGACATCTTGGAATGGCGAGATGGCCAGATCGCGGGCCACTGGGGTGTTTCGGACATGTCAGCCGTCTTCGCGCCAGCAGGCTGAACTGCCACCGTCCGCGGAGATTCACCGAGAGACTTACTCATCTACCCCGGTAGATGAGTAAGTCTCTCGGCACGCAAGGCGGATTAGTGCCGATCATAATCACCCCACGAAACAGAAATGAAGGAGAAAACATGAGCAGCATCGAAGTACAGAGCTTTGACACCGCTGATATTAAAAACACCTTGCCGGACGACAAGGGCGAAGCCGCCATCGTCGAGTTCGGGGACGTGAAGATCACCCGACTGCGGATCAATCCTGGCTGGCGCTGGTCGGAACACATTAAGCCCATGGTGGGCACCGACTCGTGTCAGGTGCGCCACCTGGGAGTGATCACCAAAGGGCAGGTGCACGTCGTGCATGACGATGGCACTGAAACGACCTACGGGGCCGGTGACGCCTACTCGGTATTGCCCGGTCATGACGCCTGGGTCGAAGGTGACGAAATGGTGGAAGGTTTCGAGCTCGCAGGAACTTGGGCGGACCAGACTTAGGCCTGTTCCGGGCTGGCTGGTGGCTAGTGGCGTTCGGACATTGCCAACGCCACGATGAGCAAGACTGTCATGGTCGTAAGCCCCAGCAAGAACCACGGCAGTCGGGCGCGAGAAGCTGACGGCAGCTCCTCGCGAAAAGTGGTCATCAGTAGGACGCCACCAAGGAATGCCGTAGCAGTTGCCAGTAGGTACTCGCTGGCTGGCGGCAGTAGGTAGGCGACGAGAAGGCCCACTCCTACCGCGGCGATCCCGACCCAGCGAGTCTGATGCTCGAACTGCTGCGGGTGCGCGCGGGCCAACGCTCGATCCGCCAGCAGTAGATGAGCTGCAATGATCACGGTAAACAGCACGGCATAGTCCAGGCCAGTCGTGACCAGCGACGGCAGCGTGTAGGCGTAGATCGCGCTGATGGCGGCAAAGGACAGCAGGTGGACCCGGAAATTGGTCGTGGTTGACGCGCGTCCTTGATCAGTCCGGACGTCCAGCACGAAGAAGGTCACCAGCCCGACCATGGCCACCAAGAACAGTCCCGCCTCAGTAACCGGCGTTGGAGTGAACTGGGCAATGTCTAACTCCGTCAGTTCGCGACCACCCAATGCCAACTCCGGTAGCAGGTGCACGAAGATGTAGGCGATCGCCGCACCGGCGCCAACAGAGGCCAGCACATCTTGGGTTCTGCTGGATAGCCGGGAAACGCGGTAGGCGAAGAAGTGTGCCGCCGCCAAGGCGATAGCGAGCGCTGCTGCGACCAACCATCCGCTAGAACTCATGATGAGAGTGACGTTACCGGCGCGGGCGGCTGAACAGAACCGCCGACGGCAACAAGGTGCTGCGAGTCTGATGATGGGCGCCGTTGTGGCATCATCCTGCCAATCCGTCATCGCTCTGGTTGGTTCGTTGGCAACCGGATTGTCGAGTTGCCGGATGTGTCGAGACGATGGGGATCGCCGAGTTGTTCCTCACTCGCCGACGGTCGGGCTCGGTTGTTGCGACTGTTTCGTGGGCTGTCGGCCGAGGAAAGCAACGAGCGGGACGAAGATCAATGTGAAGGTTCCGAAGCCAATGAGCACATTGCTGATGACATCGCCGGCTTGACCACCTGCATTGATTCCGGTGGTGGTCAATGAGGACGCAACGGCGGTAGCCACACCACCCATGCCAATCAATACAGTCAAGACAATCCCGGATGCTGCTCCCGCCTTTGCCTTGGGAACGACTGATTGGGTCACCACGTTGGTGTAGGTCCATGCCATACCCAGGCCAAGGCCGGCAAAGAGTGAGGTGAACAGGAACCAGAAGATCAACTCGGTGAGCAAACCCATGGCGATCACACCTAGCCCTCCCGTCGCCAAGGCGATCACCATCACCTTCCACGAGGTAAACCTTTCCAGCCGGCCCGCGACTTGGGCTGAAATCGTGATGCCGCCGGAGTAAATCATGAATGCCAGACCGGCTTGAAACGGTGTGAATCCTTCGACGGATTGCAGGTAGATCATCGACAAGAAGATGGCCACTACAGCAGTCATATTGCCCGCCATGCCGGCTCCGATCATCACGCTGAACTCACGAATACGGAACAGGGCGAGATCCATGAGCGGTGGTCGAAAACGGCTCTCCCAGAGCAAGAAGAAAGCGCCCACGATCAGACCGCCCAGGATGAAACTCCAGGTGAGGGGTGAATCCCAACCCCAATTGGCAGCTTCGTCAATACCAAAGGTGAATACGCCAATGGCTGTGACGACCAGTACGAGGCCCAACCAATCGATTCGCTTTTCTTCGCCTTCTGCCACACTTTGTCGAACTGATGTGACGGTTAGGTAGATCACCAATACAGAAATCGGAACGTTAACCCACAGAACCCAGCGCCACGACGCTAACTCCGTCAGCAAGCCTCCCAACAGCGGCCCACCGGCTTGACCGATGGCCGCGATTCCAAAGACCATTCCGATCGCGCGCTGCACCTTGGCAGCGGGGAAGGCGTTGGTAACGACCGCAAGACAAACCGGCATTAAGATCGCGGCACCGACTCCCTGCAGGATCCGCATGATGATGATCATTCCCGCGGTTGTGGCGAAACCGCCGAGGAGGGAGGTGAGCCCGAAAATGCTGATACCGGCAATCATCCAGGTTTTGCGACCCAAGAGATCGGCAAGACGCCCCGCAACGATCAGGAATGCGGCTAGCGACAGCATATAGCCACTGATCACCCACTGCAGGTTGGCCTCAGTGGTGTTGAGGTCCGCTGACATGTCCGGTAGGGCGACCTGCACCGCAAAGAAGTCCAGATTCACCAAGAACATAGCCAGCGCAGACGCGATGATTATTCGCCACAGACGACTGTCGGTGGTCAGGCGTTGAGACATCTCTTCGAGGCTATGGAATGACCGGGCGGATGTCGAATACAGGCACAAGAAGATCGAGGAACGCAACCATCTCGACTAGTGATGCGCACGGATACTCCGGCAACCTGATATGGATCGCCGATCGCCGCTACTTCAAGATGCTCTTTCGGTATTTTTCTCGGAGCCCGAATCCCCCTAGTCGTTCACCGAGGGTGGGTTTGCGGCGGAGTTGATCGGCACGCGACTGCACCCATTGTTGGATCGGCATGGCTGGCTGCCCGGTCACCTGCTCGACGGTGTCAGTGACGAGGTCGGCCCGGTTTTCTCGCCAGGCGCGCAGGTGGCATAACACTGCCGTCTCCAGTTCCTCCCGTGAATGGAAGCCGGCATGATCAAGCAGCATCTGCGCGAACTCGTCCTCTGAAAGGTCGATGTATGCAATTTCTCGTCCGAGCGTCTGTGAGTACGCAGCAGCCAATTCGCTCATATCGACCGCGGCCGGCCCAGTACATTCGTAGTTCTTGCCTTCGTGCCCCGACGTTGTCGCCACAGTTGCCATCACTCGGGCCACGTCATCCACCGCAACGAGCCCAACTTTGCCGTGGCCAGACATGCCCAGCATCACCCCCATAGGCAGTTGCTCCTCAAACTCTTTCAGGGACGTCTCCATCACAGAATTTGGGGAGACCAAAGTCCAGGGCAGACCGCTTGATTTGAGGTGTGCAATGGCTGCCACATGCATGGAGTCCAGGTGGTCGCCCTCGTGGCGGACCGCGCCGTAGATGTTGATTACGTGCGGATTGCCATTTGCCTTTGCCGCGTCCACGACGGCTTCTTCTCGTTGGGTGACCTTTTCGCCCATGGGTGAGGTGATGAAGACATGGGAAATATCCCGGGTCGGTTCGACCAGAGACGCCGGGTCGTCCATGTCGCCGACCACGACTTCCAGGTTGGTTCCGGTGAGATCGAACTTGCTGCGGTCACGCACCATCGCGCGGATCTGAATATCGTCTCGGTCAAGCAGCTTCCCGATCAAAGCGTGGCCGAACATGCCATTGCCGGTATTGATCAAAATGCGACGTGTCAATGTGAGGCCCCTATCGCAAGAAGGATCTGAAGGTTTTGGTCAGTTTAGAACGGACAGGAAGTTTTCGATCGACCAGCGCCACTTGTGGCACGTCATAAGTTACGGGGATGTTTGAGGAACCGGTTTGATCTTTTTTGTGCGGCCGACTACTGAAACGGTGCGGGTATACGAGGCTCGCAAACTCTCCAAAGACATGAGCCCGGACTTTGCCCCGAGACCGATGGGTACGACCAGATAGTCGGGCCGACGGACGGTGACGGGTACATACGAGACTTTCTTGGACTTGACCCGATCACCCTTAATGACGAACTTGAGTGTGGCGATCATTCCGTCATTCGAGCCGACGGCACAGCAGGCTGCGGACTGATTGGACACCAGATTTCCCTCGCCGAAGACAACCGGCTTCCCGTTGACAAAGCGAATGGGTTGAACGACATGCACGTGTTGACCGATCACGGCATCGATATGACGAGAAGCCGTCAGTTGATCAGCCAACTCGGCCTGCCGGGCGGTAACGGCGCTTTGGTATTCGGCTCCCCAGTGCATGTTCACGATCACTAGCTCAGCACCCGCGCGACGGGCGCGTGCCGCGTCCTTCGTTATCCGGGTGGGGTCAATCAAGTTGACGCTGTACGGATAGGGCCGAGGTATGCCGTTGGTGGAGTCGGTGTAGGACAGCAGCGCGACCCGAGTTCCGTTGACTTTGACCATCGGAGTCTTTCTTGCTCTTCGTTTGCTTTCGGCAGAGCCACTCGGAACTAGGCCGGCTTTCCGAATTGTTTTGAGCGTGGCATCGACACCTGATTGCCCTTTGTCGAGAGTATGGTTCGAGGCGGTGCTGCAGATATCCCAGCCGGTTCGTTTGGCCGAGTTAGCCAGACTCCGCGGCGAGTTGAAACTGGGGTAACCCGCAGGGCTCCCGCCAGTCATGGGAACTTCGAAGTGGCAGATAGCGACATCAGCCTTCTTGATGTACTTGCGGATCGACCGAAACATAGGGTCGAAGTCGTAGCGGTTGCCGCCACCATTCCTCAAAGCCCGCCGAAACACTGCACCGTGAATCAGGAAATCCCCGGTGGCAGCAACGTTGACTACCTTTCGTTTCGGTGGAGAAGGCGTAGGAGAAGGTGTGGGGCTGGACGTAGGCGAAGGCGAAATCGTGGGGCTGGATGTGGGAGTAGCGGTGGAAGTGGGGTCTAGAGCGGAGCTTGTTGGCGATTCGGTGGGGATCCCCGCTTCGACGGGGAGTTGCGCAACTCGAGTCTCGACACTTTCCACTTGATTCGTGGAACCCTGGCTGGCACAACTGAGCAGCAACGGCCCGCTCGTTAGCACGACTGCTACAGCTGAGACCCCACTACGCATCAGGCGAGTATCACATAGACCGAGTTGAGGACAAAGCACCCAATTCGTGCATGCGCAGCCGTATTGGATGCCATAGCGGGAGTTACGGCCTGCCGCTGTAGGACCGATCAATGTGCTCGCGGTCCTTATCAGTTAGGCCAAAGGCTGCCCGCTGCACGGTTGAAGAAGCTTTCCAATGCTGTGGGAAGTGCTCGGGTCACCCACTCGCACGCACTGGGTAGCGGAACTGTGCCGGAAAACCGGCAAAGCGGCGGCAAGATCGCAACAATGACGTTATGAGCACTGCAGCTACGCCCGAAGCCGACCCGCAGCGGCCGGCCACTACGACCGTTACGCCCGGCAGCCCCGGCATGATCGTGGCCTCCCGGATCTACAACTTGATCCTAGCGGTACTCGGCACATCTGCCCTGGCCATCAGTTTGTTCAACTCGGCCACAAACGAGCAGGTGGCATCACCGCTGGATGGCATCTCATTCAGCCTCAGTTACTTCACGATCTGGTCCAACATCTTCGCGTTCATCGTTGCTTGGTCGATATTCGCCAACCCGCGGCGCGATGACAAGATCTTCCGCTGGTTGCGCATGACCAGCCTGGTCATGATCGTGATCACCGGCCTGATTTACGCGATCCTGCTGGCTCCGTCAGCCAACCCCTGTGGCTCCGGTATCTACACCAATACGGTCTTCCACTACATCGTGCCGTGGGCAACCCTGTTGGGCTTCTTGGTATTTGGTCCTCGGCCGCGGTTTACTGGCGACCTGATCTGGAAGATGATGCTCATTCCAGTGATCTGGCTTACCTACACCCTGCTGCACGGTTTGGCGATGATTCAGCGCCCCGGCGACAAGTGCGCGCCAAGCGATAAGTCCGACCAATGGGGACCATCGGAGTCGATTGGTGAAGCTGGCAGTTGGTATCCGTACCCGTTCATCAACCCCAACTACAACGACACCGGCGCGCCAGGAGAGATCATCCCCGGAGTGACCGCGGACGGGTACACCGGCATCGCGATCAATATCGTGATCGTGGTGATCTTGGGACTACTGTTCGCGTCGATTTTCTACGGCCTGGACCGCTGGCTGAGCAAGGGCGAGAAGCCCAGCGAACTGGACTAGTAGGTGGGCAGTTCTGGTCGAACTGCTTCCGGAAAATTTCCGCTACCGCCGGTGGCTGGCCCCCCGGTTGAGTTTCGCCATGGCTTCCGACAGCCCATCCACGGTCATGGGGAACATCGGGAAGACCTCGGCGATTTCGGCGATGGTGGTGCTCTGCCACCATGAACTCGCCTCCGGGTTGAGCCACACTGCGTCGGTGAAATGGTCCGCCAGTAATCGCAGCCACTCCAACCCGCTGCGGGGATCGGGATCACCGGTGCGGGCGGCTGCCGGTGCCAATAATTCATACGGTGCCATCAGTGCATCGCCGACCATGATGAGTTTGTAGTGCGGCCCGCACTGTGCGATGAGGTCTTGGACAGAGACCCACTCGCTGAAGCGTTCATCGGTGTAGACCCGGCCGTAGACCACGTTGTGGAAGAACAGGGTGCGCAGCTCCTTGAAATGAGTTGCGCGTTGCGCGGCGCTAAACAGCCGGGATATAACGTTGGCGTACGGATACATCGAACCGCCCACATCCATCATCAAGATGACGTGAGTGTCTGGCCGGCTGGGGGGTCGAGTCACTATTTCGATCTCACCGGCGTTACGGGCGGTTTCTTCAATCGTGCGTTCTAGGTCCAGTTCCTCTTCCGAACCTTCCCGCACGAACGCTCGCAGTCGTCGCATCGCGATTTCGAGTTGGCGGGTGTCCAAGGTGATGTCGCCGCGATAGCCGGTGTATTGCCGATCCTGCGCTACCTGCACTGCACTCCGGTTGCCGCCGGAGCCGCCCACGCGGATTCCGGGTCGCGGTGTGCCGGAGTTACCAAAGGGTGAGGAGCCGCGAGTGCCGGTCCAATAGTTGCCGCCATCATGGCGATCCTGCTGTTCGGCTAGCCGACGCTGAAACTCCCGCTTCAGTTCTTCGATTTCCTCCGGCGTCAACTCCGGAAAGTCCAGGTTCGGGGCTTCTCCTTCAGCTGCCTGTGTCAGCCAGTCCAGCAACTCCTGCTTGATCGGCAAGTCACCTTCCAGCCCAGCGAACTCCGCGAGGAAGGCGCGATCAAAGGCATCGAGATGGGATTCGTGATGAATCAGCAGTGAGCGAGCTGTGTGGTAAAAGCCGGTGGGGGTGCTGTCATGCAACCCCGCGGCTAGTGCCTGCGCCAGCGCCACTGCCTCTTGCGCCCCCACTGGGACGTCGAGTTCCCGCAGTCGGTACAGCAGTCCCAAGAACATAGGAGCGCTCGTGGTGGTCATGGCCGGTTCTCAGTAGCGACCGCGGGTGATTCCGGTGAGGTGCTGACCGAAGGCAGCGAGGTCCTGCTCTTTCTTCAAAAGCGTGCCCAAGTACGGCGTCTGGGCTTCGAGATCCACATCCGTGATTCCACTGGCCAGCAACATGGCAATCCAGTCCACTAGTTCACTGGTGGACGGCTTCTTGCGGATCCGATCCATGTCCCGAATCCGATAGAAGGCAGCCAGCGACTGTTGCAGCAGATCTTCGTTCAGGTTCGGATGGTGCACGCCCACGATCCTTGCCATCAACTCCTGATCGGGGAAATCAATGAAATGAAACACGCAGCGCCGCAGAAAAGCGTCGGGAAGTTCCTTCTCCGCGTTGCTGGTGATGATGACCACCGGGCGATGCTGTGCAGCGACATCTTCGCCGGTCTCCATGACCCGGAATCGCATTCGATCGAGTTCATGCAGCAGATCGTTGGGGAACTCCAGGTCGGCTTTGTCGATTTCGTCAATCAGGAGTACGACGCGCTGATCGGAGCGGAACGCCCGACCCATCGGCCCCATGTGAATGTAGTCAGCGATGTCACGCACATCGTGATCACCGAACCTGCTGTCGTATAGCCGCTGCACCGTGTCGTAGTGATACAAGCCTTCTTGTGCCCGGGTGGTGCTCTTAACGTGCCAGGTGATCAGTTCCATGTCGAGGGCCTCGGCGATGGCTTCGGCGAGCAGCGTCTTGCCAGTCCCAGGCTCACCCCGCACCAGCAACGGCTTTTCTAAGACCAGCGCGGTACGGACGGCTGCTTCAAGTGCGGGATTGGTTAGGTAGGAGTCGGTTCCAGCGAACGCGAGTTCGGTCATAGTGCCTCCACGTGTTTCCACTATGGTGCCCCACCTTGGACGCTTGAGCGCACCTGGCTGCTTGCCGCTAGGGCGCCAGCGGTCATTTCGCTACCTGCTGGGGACGCGTTGCAGAAGTCGGCCGACCGAGAGCAAGACAATCGAGCCAAGGGGACTCAGATGACGCCGCGTTGGAAAGTACGGCTGCGATCTAGGATCAGGTTGCCGGAGCAAGCACCGGGATATGGGCTTCTACTCGGGCTCCGTCGCGGCCGATATCGCGGGACCAAAAGGTGGTGCAGTCTATGAGGACTTGGGTGCCCATCCCCACGGAATCCGACGGCTCCGACTCGCCGTTGTCACGAATGTCTAGCCACAGTTCGCGTTCACTGATGCGGGAGATCAGCGTGATCGAAGTGGCGTTGCCGTGCCGGACCGCGTTGGCTACTGCCTGGCTGAAGATTTCGATAGCCAGACTCCGGCCAACGGTATCTACCGCGAGTACGTCGAGAACTGCTTGATCTTGCGCGACAGTGATCTCGACGATGCCGTCCCAGGTGGAAATCATCCGGGACAGGCCATCTGGCCAGGAAACCTCTTCATCACCACCTTCCACATTGGTGAGTAGTTTCTGGATCTCCAGCTTCAGCCGGTCGCGGAGTCCAGCGGTGTCATCAACGTCAACGGTGCGCAGTTCATGGGCGCTCTTCATCAGCAACGTTTGCAGCGGGCCGTGGAAGAGTCGGGCGAGGTAGCGTTGCCTGGCCCATTGCGTCTGCCGCAGCCGAGCAACCTGCCAATTCAGTTGGCTACTGACCTGGGCTAGTCGGGTGCGAATCTCTGCGAGTTGGCGGAGTAATCCCCGTGTGACGGAAAGAATCCATGCCAGGACCGCAATAAGCACTGAGAGGCCAAATCGAATTCCCGATTCCGTCACCACTACGGCGCCGGTGAGGTTCGATACTGTCGCAGCTAGCACGGCAAAGATCAATCCGACCACAACCGCGGATATCACGACAGTTGCTGTCCGCGCGGTGATGGATCGGCCAGGGATTAGCCGGTTCACCAGCACGTTCGCCAGCCAGAGCAGGCCAGCCAAACTCACAAATCCGATGACGCCATACACGGCCGTCAGCCGGAGTCCCACGGCAACGATGACCGGAAAGGCAGCGAGTAAGAGCAAGACGAGGGCTGTCGCTACCGGCAGAAACGGTGAGCGCCGGCTGGATTGATCCAGAATCTGCCGGAATCGTACTTGCGTAGGTGAGTCCGGTAGCGGTGGCGGCGACCAGGTAGGAAGTTGCTGAGCGAGTTCATGACTCAACGGCCGCACTACGCCGTGGGCCAGTGCGTCTAGTTGGTCCGCGTTGATCCGTTCCGATTCCGTTGACAGTGCATCGATTAGCGTACGTTCCACTCGGCGAGCAGTTGCGGTGTCGCTGGCAGCGATTTCGACATCAATCTCTGCTGCGACGGCTTCAAGACGAGCGTTCTCGACTTCCAACTGCTGTCTATCCCGGCGGTAGGCGCGAACAACACCCACCAGCAGTGTGGTGACGAGAAGTAGGACCAGTCCGAAAACGATCCCGCTGACGAGTCGCCACGGATCGAATTCTCCCAGTAGTAGGTTCACGATCAATTGTTGCGGGCTATCGCACTGTCCACTGCTGCTGCCTTGGGTCTGTCCGGGGTTATTGCCCTGGCTGGGCCTGCTCAGGCCGGCTCGGCTTGGGGAGTGGTGTTGGAGTTGTCGGATGCGTCGTACAACTCAGAAGAAGCGATGTTGGCGGGGTCGGCTGATGACTCGTTTCGGCATCTGCTGTTTAAGGAGTACACCGGTAGTCAGTTCAAGATTCGCTACAGCAGCAGCACTGACAGTGGTTCCTCGTGGAGCAGTGCCGTTGATTTGTCAGACACCACTCGAAACGCGATCGATCCGATACTGCTGAGTTCAGCCGATGGCAAGACGGTGGCGGCGGCTTGGCGCTGGTACAACGGCGGCGGCGGTGGCACCAACAAGTGGGTGGTGCAGGCCCGCGTGAGTGCTGATGGTGGCCAGAGCTGGGGATCGGTTGCGACGTTGTCGGATTCGAGCCAGACCAGCTATGAGTTGTCGGGCGCGATGTCGTTAGACGGTTCCCGAGTCTCGTTGGTGTGGCGTTGGGATGACGGTTCAACTGATCTGGTGCAGACCAGTACCTCAGGGGATAAGGGAGTCAGTTGGTCCGCGGTTACGGATTTGTCTGACGGTTCCGAGCAGGCAGTACAGCCGTCAATCACGGTCTCGGAGGATGGCGGCTCGTTGGTCGCTGGTTGGCATCGCAATGACGGCAGTACCAACAAAACGGTGATTCAGACCAAGACCAGTTCCGATGGTGGCGGTTCCTGGAGCACAACCGCGGTGGACTTGTCCGACAACGCTGAGGATGCAGTGCAGACCCAGTTGTCGGCGTCTGCAGACGGTCAGGACGTGGTGGCAACGTGGTCTCGCGAGAGCAGTGGCACCTATGTGGTGCAAGCCAGCATGTCTGATGACGCCGGAGCGACGTGGTCGACTCCGACGGACTTGTCCGATGGCGTCACCGAGGCGTTGGACGGTCAACTGGGATCGGCAGACGATGCCTCAGTTGTGCACGCGGTGTGGAAGGCCTACGACGGATCGAACTATGTGATTCGCGTACGAACCAGTACCGATAAGGGTGCTTCTTGGTCGGCGACGCAAACTATCTCCGCTACCGGTCAGAATGCCAAGCAGCCGCGTATCGCGACGTCGGTCGATGGGAGCACGGCGGTGGTGGTGTGGCCGCGATTCGATGGCAGCCACGACGTCATTCAGGCTGCGACCACCGAGGACAGCGCTTCGACGTGGAGCAGCGTCAACGATGTGTCCGAGTCTGGGCAAAACGCCTACGAGCCCCAGGTATGGTCCACCGGTTCAGGTGATTCGTTGCAGGCTGTCTGGGGGCGCTCCAACGGCAGCAAGAACGTGATCCAAACCGCTATCGGCACCTACGCCGACGCTCCTGGTGCTCCTACCGGGGTGACTGCCACCGCGGGCGTGGAACAGGCAACGCTGTCTTGGGCTGCGCCGAGTTCCGATGGCGGTGCCGCTATCACCGGCTACCGGATTCAGGCTCACGACGGTTCGGGTTGGGACGAAGTAGTAGCCGACACCGGCGATACCGACACCGGCGATACCGACACCAGCCGCACCGTCACCGGTTTGGCCGCTGGAACCGGCTACGTATTCCGAGTTGCTGCGATCAACCCGGTCGGCACCGGGGATAACTCCAGCTCCTCAATAGCGGTGACTCCCACCGCACCCGCTAGTGGCGGAGGTGGCTCCGGTGACGGCGGTTCGGGCAGTGGCGGGTCCGGCGACGGCGGTTCGGGCAATGGCGGCTCCGGTGACGGCGGTTCGGGCAGTGGTGGCTCCGGTAAGGCCGGGGATACCGGTGACGCGCTAGCCAAGCCGGACAAGCTGCAGAAGTTCAAGGTCAAGGCGAAGCAGAAGAAGTCGGGCAAGGTCAGCTACCAGGTCAAGTTCCGCGTCCCTGATCAGTCTGTTGGGGCTGCGATCACTGAATACGAGTGGCGAATGAAAGCCAAGAACAAGCAGAAGAAGGCCGGCGGCAAAACGAAGTGGGGCAAATTCAGCAAGTGGTACACCATCGACGCCGACTCCATGACGCAGAAGAAGTCCAAACTGAAGAGCAAGATCAAGAAGATAAAGAAACTGCGCAAGGCCGATCCGAAGACTCGGATCAAGGTGCAAATGCGCGCAATCAATGAGCTTGGCGCGGGCAAGAAAGCGACAGCCAAGTTAAAAGTTCCCAAATAGCCGCTCGTTGATCAATCGGGTGACGGCTAACCAGAGCCTGGCTGTTGTCCTTGCCGTGCTGTCGAGCCATGGCGCGATCGTGAGCTATGCAGGCAAGGCCGCGCAGCGAATGATGGGTTAGCCTCCAGCCGGAGCCACCGGCGGCTTACTACCGCAAGAACTAGGCGCCGACTTATTCTTAAAGCGCTTGTTGATCCACTTGATCACTGCCGGAGCCTGGTAGGCAGCGGCGTCAGCATGGATACTCAGCGACTTGAGGAAACTCTGCTCCGGTTCTTTGACCCAGTTCATCTTCAGTTTCGTCTGCTTGCCTGGTGCTGAACACCAATCAACTTGGAGTTTTGCAATGGTGTTCGCGAGCACAACCCCATCCGCGGTGTTCTGCCCGATAAAGACCGGAACGGCTGTGATTCGTGGAGTGACTTGCTCGGCGGCAAACCTCGCCCAGTCCGGGTTGTTCATGGGGTTCGCTACAAAAAATGAACCAAACAAGAGGCGATCTGCGAGGCCGGCGAGCGATGCTGGACCAATGCACTCCTTGGCCAGACTGCGATAGCGCTTCAGGCCCGCCTCGCTCACGATTTCGGTTGGATCGAGTGAGGGGTTGGCGGCGGGCCAAGACAGTACCACCGGCGGTCCAATGACCCACCCGATTCCTTGGTCCCACACCTGGTTCACTTCCGCGACCACCTCCGCAGCAGGATCAGCTGCCGCGACACCCTTGAGTTTGAGGCTGGGAGCATATGACTTGGCAACGCTGCCAACGAATAATGAGGACTGTCCACCTTGTGAATGACCGTAGACCGCGTAGGTCTTGCGCGCCTTGGCGGTGTTGAGGTTTCGGGCTGCCCGGACAGAGTTAATGGTGTCGATGGCACCGCTATTACCAACCAGATACAGAGCTGACCCAGCATTCGGGCCCTTGGTGCCTAGTCCGATGTAGTCCGTGGCAGCGACCACCCAATTCCGGGCGAGCATGGAGTTGATCCACTCGAAACTTCCGGTCCCCGTGGGGCTGATCTTTTTCAGTGAACGCGATGGCGCGCATTTGGCGCCAAGTCCAACTGTGCCGTGAGACCAAGCCACCACCTTCCGGCCACGTTTCGGAGCCTTCTGGTTGGGGACAAAAATGAGACCAGTGCTGGCCCGGGGAGAACCGTCAGGTGTCTCAGTGGTGTACATGACTCGATAAGCCGAGGCATCCTTGAGTCCCTTGATCTTGTGCTTCTTGCACCGAATCAACGACCCAAGTTTGGCAGGCAAATCTTCGGTGGCAGGGGCCTCGTAAAAGCTGTTACCGCTGTAGCGACACTGTCGTGGCGTTTGGCCGAGGAGCCCAGCAGCTTCGTCTTCTGTCGGCTTCTCGATAAGCAAGGGCGGGTTGGTGGGCGGTGGGTCTGCCGCTGCGCTTGGAAGTACGGCCGGAGAAATGGCCATAGCCGCGATAGTCGCGGCGAGGCTCAGTACGCGTGAGGGTGTCACGTTACCTCCCGAACCGAGCACGGTTCATCTGGTGCCGATGTCTGTGGCGTAAGCCTTGCACGTATCCACTCCGCAATGCCTGCGCATCCGGATTCTTGACCGGAGAAATCAGCAGAGTAGGTGCGCGAGATGAGGCCCGCAATCTGCCAGGATTTAGTTGCGTTAGTCGGCAACTGGTCCGGAGAGGCAAGGCACAGTGATCGAAGGTGCACTGCTGTGGCGGTGGGTAGTGACAGTGCCGACCTTCCCATTTGTTCTCATCGATATTTTTCGTGCGACGCCGGAGGGCACGGCAACGGTGTGGCGGGAAACCCAAGTAAGAGTCGGCAGGGCGCTATGCAAGATGGATCAATGTCCAGCATGAATCACGATGCGAGCCAATCTGACATGTCAGATAGATCTGGTGAGTCGGCAGATTCTATGGGTATGCCAACGGCATCACAGTCGCTTAAGATCAAGATGATTATTGTGTCGGCAGCGGCGCGGGCCATCACACTGTGAATCGTGACGTCCTTTGCCCCCATGGCCTGAGGCTGTCGATCTGCCGGCATCTATTCCCACTGACGTTCACTAGCAACCAGGTGATGAATCTGTTGAACTAGCTGTTATGTCAGTTGAAGTAGCGCGCGTTGAACAAGATCTAGGTATTTCGCTAGGCGTCTGGGGTCTGGGCAGCATGATCGTTGGTCTTGCGATCTATCGACGTGGCGCAACTCCGGCCATGCGCGCGTTCGGTGGTCAGACGGCGGGTTGGGGTGCGATTGATGCAGCCATCTCCGCTATCGCGCATTTCCGATCTCGGCGGGCTGATCAGCCAGATGACGAGACCCGTCGGCGTCGGCTGCGGCGAACGCTCGCGATCAATACTGCGCTGGACGTTGGCTATGTAGCTGCAGGGGTTGCCCTTCTTCGCCGGTCGGAGTCCATTGCCAGATCGCGGCGATTGCGAGGGCGTCGCAGTGCCAGCGAACTTCGCGGCGACGGCGCCGCGGTGGTGATCCAGGGTGGATTCCTCTTCCTGTTGGATGGCATCAGCCTGGCCCGGCTGTAGTAGGTGCTGCGGTTGGGTAGCGGTGTGCCGCTAGTTCGGCTTCACTAGGTGCATGCCACTGCAGGGAGAGTACGTACCTAGTCCGGTCGAGTGGGTTCGCAACCAAGTCGAGGAATTTGAAAGTTCTGGCGGAACGGCCGGTAACACCATGAAGGACAGGCCGGTCATTATTTTGACCTCGCTGGGGGCGAAGTCCGGAAAGATTCGCAAAACCCCACTGATGCGGGTCGAGCACGATGGCGACTACGCCGTGGTGGCATCCAAGGGTGGCGCTCCAGAGCACCCGATCTGGTATTACAACTTGGTGGCCAACCCGCTGGTGGAACTGCAAGACGGGGCTATCAAACGTGACTATCGAGTACGTGAGATCACCGGCGATGAAAAGCGCAACTGGTGGGAACGAGCGGTCGCCACCTGGCCGGATTACGAGAACTATCAGGCGAACACCGATCGTGAGATCCCGGTATTCCTCCTGACTCCGGTGGCGGATCCCTCGGTATAGGTCGGTGCTTGCTTCGAAATTCACAGCAATCGAAGAGCTTGAGTTTTCCTCTCCTCCGGCTACCGAGGTACTGCGCAAGGCGCAGTACCCACACGGTGGATGTCGTACTAACGACGCGGGAGGCTCGGGAGATGAAGTTTGTGGCGATACAAGGGCGAGTGCTGAAACCCCCACTGAGTCGTGCCACTCGGAACGGGCAACTGATGTGTTTCTTCCGGCTGGTCGGGGAATCCGTCCTCGACTGGTTTGACTCCGACATTGCGGATAGGGCGATGAGATTGATTTCTGTTGCATGCTGGGGTGAGGTTGCTACGGCAGCGCTAGCGCTACGTCCTGACGAGCGTCTACTCGTTTACAGCCGGGTCAGCGGTTATCGGTGGCTAGCCTCTGCAGGCGATCCTCATACTGACACGTTGGTCGTCGACGCACTGGCTCTCGGACTGGACTTGGCTGGAGAACTGCAGGACCTTCGGAAGGAATCTCATAGCGACAGAGCGCTAGCAGAGCAGCGGCGAAGAGCCGCGATGGCAGTTCATCCGGCTGGTCGGGGCCGCTACGCCGATGCGCTCGACTCCGAACACGAGGTAGCAGCAGCGACTGATGACTCAACATCATCTGGCACTCGCCGTAAACGTGAAGGGAATTTCCGCGATTAGGTCGCTCAATCGGGATGATCCCGCAAGGCTGGCCAGGCTGCTGGACAGATTGTCTGCCAGGTCAAGAGACCGGGAACCTCTGATCACAGAGGAAGGTCCTGCGATCGCCTCTTCCAGAAAAAACCAGAGTGGGGGATGATGGGGGAATGACTGCTGAACAGCGTTCCGCCGCGGTATTCGCAGGCGCCGAGCTCGTCAAGATTGTTCATGGCACTGTCGCTGGCATGCGCAAAGCCCAGTCGGACCGGATCAGCAGTTCGCCACTGCGGTTAGTTCCGGGTGCATCGCAAGTGACAGATGTTGTCGATCAAAGTATGACGATCGCTGAACAATCTGTGGCGGCTACCGTCGCGGCAGTTGCTGAGATCGTGGCCCCGATAGTCCGATGGGGAACCCCCACTGATGCCGCACCCATGGACACTTCAGTACGGGGTGGTGCTGTGCTGGCCGCGATCGGAGCTGCGGTCGGTGACTCGCTCGCGGAGGAGGCCCATACTCGGGCGCTTGTGCCGGAGCTCAGTCTGCGTCAGGACGGCCGCGTTATTGCTCCTGCTGATTTTGTTGAGTCGCATCAGGATTCTGCTGAAACTCTGGTGGTGTTCTTGCATGGATTGGGATGCACCGAACTCAACTGGAGCAATGAAGTATTGGCTGCGGTCGGATCGGCAGTCCCCGTTCTTGTGCGCTATCCCACCGGCTCTGCTGTCACCGACAACGGTGAGGCGCTTGCCGCCATGATGGATCAGCTACTTTCAGGTCTGCCGCAGTGCCAGCGCATCGTGTTTGTCGGGCATTCAATGGGAGGTTTAGTTGCCTGGCGTGCGATGGAGGTCAGCGCCGCACTTTCAGAGCGAGTATCCGATCTGATCACGCTCGGTACGCCCCACGGCGGTTCCCCGATCGAGAAGGGGGCACAAGCGGCACTAATGGTCCTGAACGCTTTTAGTGCGACCAAGCCACTTGCATCGTTGGGCCATCGGAGAAGCGCGGGGATAAAAGATCTTCGTCATGGTGCAATTCGCGTTGAAGATTGGGCTGGCCGAGACCCGGACACCGCATTGCGGGATCGGTCGTTGCTGCGTCCGTTACCTCCTCACATCACCCATCACGCGGTCGTAGCTATTTGGCCCGAACCGGCGGATGATTGGAAGGGCTCCTTGATCGGCGATGGTGCGGTGCGGCGGGCTAGTGCGGAAGCCCAAGAGCACAGCGAGAGCCACCCGGAATTCCAGCCGAAGATCACCGTGCTGGAATCGTCTAGCCATCTCAGTCTGATTGGGCACCCAGACGTTGCAGATCTCATCGCCAAGGTGCTCGGCGACTCGCGGAATTAGCCTGTGCGGAAGAGGTTTGCCCAGACTCGGTTGTCCATTTATTCGACCGACGAACGCTACTTTTGGTGATGAGGATGCTTTTCCTCCGTTGTTGGATTCCCGTCGTTACCCACTAATAGATTCGTCCATCGACATCCGGATTCGAAGAGGTCGTGTGGGCAGTCACTGAGCGTTACTAGTCCGAACGCGCGGATTCCGTAGACCTAAGGGGGTATTGGTCCTACGATAAGGGCACGACTTGTTGGGTAAAGGCGGTGCCATGGCAGGCGAAGCGGTGCGGCGGCGGTATATCCCTGCGGGCAAACCCGCTAATGAAGCAGAGCGACTCGCGGAACTCGAGCACCTCAGAATCATGGACACTGGCAGAGAGCCGGAGTTCGATCAAATCGTGGCGGCTGCTGCTGAGGTGTGTGGCGCACCCACCGCGCTGCTCACTCTTATCGACGAGACCCGGCAGTGGTACAAAGCAGCGATAGGTTTCGATGAGTCCGAGGCGAATCGTGACGACGTTATTTGTGCCTACACCCTGCTCGACAATGACAAGCCATTCATCGTGCCCAACACATTGGAACACGACAACATCAAGCACAACACCTTCGTCCTCGGTGGTGCTCGGTTCTACGCTGGCTGGCCACTCGTGTCCGAACATGGTGCGGCGGTGGGCACTTTATGTGTCGTGGGACCGGAGTCGAAGGAACTGAGCTCTGGCCAAGTCAAGATCATGGACGCCTTGGCCACTTCAGCGATCAAACTCATTGAGGCCCGGCGGTATCGCCTTGATTTGGAAGAGATGTTGGGAGACCAGGAGCGAGCGCTGTCCGCTGTTGTGGAACAGGCAGCGGAGTTATCCGAGACATCCACCAATAGCGATTCAGCCATCAGCATCCTGTTAGATCAGTTTGTGAATGTGATGCAGGCGGAGAGTGCGGAGTACTGGCTGGTTCGAGGTAACGTCCCCACGATTTCACCGTTATGGTCTGGCGATTCTCATTTGGCCGCGATCCACCAAGAGTCGTTGCGAGGTCGAGTGGAGCCTCCGGAAGTGGTACGACGTTGCCTCATTTCCGCCCGATCAACTGAGGCCAAGGATGAACGGGGAATGGACGTATTTGCCCTGCCGATTCGTACCAATGGTCAGGTTAGCGGTGTCGTCTCGTTACATCTCGGCAAGAAAATGGACCTGCTGCGACAACGAGTTCTTACTGCCTTCAACCAAATCGGGATCCATCTGGGTCGGGTGCTAACGCGAGAAGTCGAGAGCGTCCGTGAACAGCGTGATGCGAAGGTCGATGCATTGACTGGGCTGGCGAACAGATCGGGTCTGGAGCGGGAACTTGCAGCGCTCTTTGCCGACGGAGTGGCCAACGACCTTGCCGTTGCATTCATCGATCTCGACCAGTTCAAGTTAGTCAATGATTCGCTGGGGCACGCTGCGGGTGACCGGTTACTGCAACTAGTGGCCGAGCGGATGACTGCTGCAGTGCCGGACGGGGATACGCTTGCCCGCTTCGGTGGCGACGATTTCGTGCTGCTGTGTCGCGGGGCTGCGGATTCGCCGGTGCCCATCGAAGTGACGCGCGCAATTTTGAACTCGTTAGCTGAGCCATTTCGGATTGAGGATCAGGACATTTACGTCAGCGCCTCAGCTGGGGTAGCTCTCGGCGGCAAACACCAAAGTTCACAGGAGTTGCTGTCTGCCGCGGATTCCGCGAGGTATCGAGCCAAAACTAGCGGACACAAACTCCAGTTCAGCAAGCAATCTTCGGTCACCGAGGCCCGAGAGACGCTCAGTCTGAAAGCAGACTTGAGTGCGGCGATTCACAATCACGAGATCGAGGTCGCCTTCCAACCGATCGTCGCTCTCGAGAACAACGACGTGGAGTTCCTTGAATCATTGTGCCGCTGGCCTCGGTCAGACGGTCCAGTGTCGCCCGGCGTCTTTGTCCCGTTAGCTGAACAGACCGGGCTTATCCAGTCCCTTGACCGATTTGTTCGCCAGCAGAGTCTGGAACAAATGCAGCAGTGGGATTCCGAGGGTGGTGAGCTCGCGGGTAGCTGCGTTTCGGTGAACGTCTCTATTAACGAACTGCTGCCTGGTTTTGCCGTGGAGGTGAAGCAACAGGCGCGTAAGGCAAATATTTCCCCGGGACGACTGATTATCGAGGTAACTGAATCGATCCTGATCGAGTCCAACCAGTCTGCTTTGGGGGAAGTGGAAGAGTTAGCCAAGCTGGGGTTCCGCATCGCAGTCGATGATTTCGGTTCCGGGTACTCGTCACTACGACGACTGCGAGACTTACCAGCAAAGTATCTGAAGGTAGATGCGAGCCTACTGCCGCAGAATCTGGACGACGGAGATTTTCTCGGCGGTGTCGTCGCTCTTGCCAAGTCACTCCATCAAACACTCGTGGTGGAAGGCGTCGAAACTCAGCAGCAACTGGCCGCTCTTAAGCAGGCTGAAATCCCGCTATGCCAGGGTTACTACTTCGCGCGTCCCACTGATGCGGCTGGAGTTCGCAAATGGATGCAGACGAGCTAGTCGATCCGCTGTCCGGTGGCTGACGCTGGTTCTGTCTCCGGTGGCGGCGTGGTGGTCGCATCGAGCTGCGGCTCTGCGTCGAACTGTGGCTGTGCGTCGAACTGGGCTCGTCGGGCAACGCGCCGGAGGCTGCGCAGCAGCGGCCCACCGGCGAGCGCGATCAGCGCAACCAAACCGATGGCGCGCGGGATATCGAAGCCCAACGACGTGATCAGACAGAACGCCAGGAATCTCGCCAGGTTCTCGCCGACTGGGGCACCCGGTTCAAAAGTGATGCCCTCCTGGCCAGCGGTGAGGAATGGCCAAAACCACATGTTAAGCAGGAAGCCATAGGCGATTCCGGCGACGGCGCTGTAGCCGGCAAGGAGTGCGATCTCCTTGCGACCCGATGCCCGCGGTAGCAGTCCAGCGCCCATACCTAGCCAGGCCGCACCAAGCATTTGGAAGGGCAGCCACGGGCCCACTCCACCTGTGAGTAGCGCCGAGCCAAAGGTGGCCACTAGACCTAAGGAGAAACCAAAACTGGGTCCCAACGCCCGACCACCCAGGATGATCACCACAAACATTGGTTGGAAACCCGAGATACCCGAACCGAGGGGTCGTAACGCCGCAGCCAAGGCTGCTAGTAGCCCCAACAGCGCTAGTGCCTTGGCATCGATTCCACCTCGCGAAATCTCGGCTCCCAAAACCACCACTAACATCGCCAGTACTCCGGCGAACATCAGCGAAGCGTCTTGACTGTGAGCAAGTTCGGCATCGGGATTGATCCACAACGGCCAGCCGAACATGGCCAGACCCAACAGTGACACTGCTGCTAAGACGAGGCCGGTGCGGCGATCGCATCGCATCGCGGGGGTCACTGCTTGGCTCCAGAGTCTCGTTGTGCCAACACACCAGCAGTGACTTCAGCAACCGTCAGGTACTGCAGTGGTGCAAAGACCTTGGCAACCTGCGGGGCAAACGCCGGAGACGCAGTGGCTGCGCTGCGAGCGTCGGTATCGAGGACTACATCTCCGTCTCCCAACATGATCACTCGAGTGCACGCCTCGGCAACAAGTTCAACGTCGTGGGTGGCGAGCACAATGGCAGCGCCTCGCAGTGCCTGCTCCCGCAGCACATCTGCTAGTTCGGTCTTCGCGCAGTAGTCCAAACCTCTGGTGGGCTCATCAAGCAGCAGTAGATCGGGAGCGCCAGCCGCAACCAATGCCACAACCAATGCAAGTCGAGTGCCTTCGGATAGGTCCATCGGGTGAGTTAGCGGATCGATGTCGTTGCGTAGGGTCTGGAACAACACCAGCGTCGTGCCTGGTGCGAGGTCGCTGGTGGAATCCGCGGCTTCGCACTCTGCCGCGACTGATTCGGCCCAAAGCATGGTGGCAGGTTCCTGTGGGACGAAACCTACCTTTGCGACCAACTCCTTCCCCGACAGTTTCACCGGATCCATACCCCGCACTTGCACGGTGCCGGAGTCTGGCGGTTGGCTGCCTGCGAAGGAACGCAACAAAGTGGTCTTTCCGGCACCGTTGCGGCCGATGACCGCAACGATCTCCCCAGCATTGACCTGCAGATCAATCGAGCGCAGCACAGGATTGTTGCCTCGGATCGCGGACAGTTTGGCTACTTGCGCCACAGTGGGGCCATGCTCGGTCCCGATGGGTAGTGGCGGCATCGGTGGCAAACTTTGCCGCAAGTCAGAGGCAGCCCGCCGCGCGTCGCGAATGGACAACGGCAGCGGATCCCATCCGACGCGCTTGCCCAGTGTTGCCAACGGTGGTTCCACTGGCGAGATCGCCATCGCCTCGCTGGGATCGTTGTGCCGGGTGACCGTACCGTCGCCGTGGACGATGACTACGGTGTCGGCATACTGCACCACTCGCTCTAGCCGATGCTCGGATACCACCACGGTCAGTCCCAGATCGTGAACCAGTCGTTGTATCGCAGCTAGTACCTCTTCTGCGGCCTGCGGATCCAGGGCCGAGGTCGGCTCATCGAGAACTAAGACCCGAGGATGAGCAGTGAGGACTGAGCCGATCGCCACTCGCTGCCGTTCGCCACCGGACAAAGTCCGCAGCGCGCGATTTCGTAGTTGATCCAGGCCTAGCAGATCTAGAGTCTCTTCCACTCGACGGCGCATCACGTCAGCGGGCACGCCTAGCGATTCCATGGTGTAGGCGAGTTCATCTTCGACCAGATCAGTGACAAATCCCGCCGCCGGATCTTGACGCACCAGTCCCACGAGGTCGGCCATCTCGCGGGGGGGAAACTCAGCAGTACTACGACCGGCCACGACGACCTGCCCTTGTAGTCGTCCGCCGGTGAAGTGCGGGACGAGGCCGTTGATCAGACCGAGCAGGGTTGACTTGCCGGTTCCGGTGGCCCCGACGACCACGGCGAGTTCGCCTTCAGGGATGGTCAAGTGCACGTCGCGCAACTGGGGCTTCGTCTCGTCTTGGTACTGGAAGGTCACCTGCTGAAACTCGATCATGCGGCCACCGCCGATCGATCCCGGCTGGGGGTTACCGCGCTATCGGTCACCGGTGGCGGTGGTGCGATGGCCGCAGGCAGCATCGCCACCAGCAGACTGACGAGAGCGACGAAGGGGATCTCCGGCCAGGTGGGTGGTGTCGTTGGCCCGGTCAGTGCTTGATCGGAGCCCAGCATGATGAACACTGCTGCTGGTACGACACCGCACAACGCGACCAGCCATTCCGGCAGTTTCCACGCATCCGGGCGGTAGCGAGTCCTGCTGACGCGTCGGCCAGCCAGCAGTGAGCCGGCTGCGGCTAGCCCGGCGCCGACCAATAGCAGTGGCCAGCCCAGCACCGCGACCCCCGCGACCCCGGGAGTGCTGCCGTCCAGTAGTCCGTACAAGCCCAGCAGTACGCCCAATATTCCCAGGAGCAGTAAGCCAGCAGTGATGCGACGAGTGGTGCGGGACAGGCCAGCGGTACGGCCGTAGCCGCGGGAGTCCATCGAGGCAGCTAACGCCACCGATCGTTCCAAGGCGCCACTGAATAGTGGTAGCGCCATCTGCGCCCAAGCCCGCGGTCCGGCGGTGGGCTGTCCACGCAGTCGGCGGGCTTCGCGAATCCGACCAGCGTCACTGACCAGGATCGGGGCGGTGGTCATACACACCACGACAGCGACACCGACTTCGTAGAGTGCGGCGGGAACGATGCGCAGCAGCCGGCTGGGGTTGACCAGCGAATTCACTGCTCCGATACAGATCAGCATGACGGCGATCCGCAAGCCTTCGAATACTGCTAGTAGCAGCCCAGACAGCGTCACGATGCCACCCAACTTCACGCCAGCCATCCAGTCCGGCAACGGCACCTCCGGCAAGATGAACAGCGTCGGGCCGAGGTCACTGGCGCCAATCAGGATTTCCAGCACGACCCGAATCGCGATCACGACCAAACCAAATTTTGCGAAAGCTAGATATGACCGTCCCCATGGACCCGCTACCCGGCGTTCGGCCACCACTACTCCAGCCACGGCGGCAATCAAGAGCAAGAGCAAGGGATTGGTCGTGCGGGCTGCCGCAACTGCGAGTCCCAGCGCCCAGATCCACCACGCGCCCGGATGCAGCAATCGGGGAAGCGTGAACGCGGTCAACACGACGGCCCTTCGTTCGGCGGTGCGGGGAAGGGTGGCCGGAAGGGCGACTCGATCCGCAGTCCGCGACGGATAGGTGCAAGCGGCGCTCGGTCGGGCATTCCGGCTTACCCTCGAAGGGTTCACGGTTGCGGGTCAGCGCCGGATTTTCACCGGCTTCCCCCGCCCGGGCGTCGCCTCAGTGTACGACCGCAGCGGCCCACAACCCAATCCCTGATGCGAAGCCGGTTGCGTGTTGTCTGCCCGCCGCAGCCGCCTGCCTTGGTTCTAGTCTGTGGCCGTAGGCTGGTGTGCATGGCTGAATTCATCTACACCCTTAGTAAGGCGCGCAAGGCTCACGGCGACAAAGTGATCCTGGACGACGTGACGCTAGCCTTTCTACCCGGCGCCAAGATCGGGGTGGTGGGGCCCAACGGTGCTGGTAAGTCCAGTCTGCTGAAGATCATGGCCGGGATGGATCAGCCGTCTAACGGTGAGGCCCGGCTGAGTCCTGGCTATGCAGTGGGAATCTTGGAACAGGAGCCGCAGCTCGACCCCGACAAGACTGTGCTGGAGAACGTGGAAGAAGGGGTCAAGCGCACCAAGAGTCTGCTCGACCGCTACAACGAAATCTCCGCCCAAATGGCTGACCCGGAGGCGGATTTTGATGCGTTGATGACTGAAATGGGCAAGTTGCAGGAAGAGATCGACCACAAGAATGCCTGGGATCTCGATTCGCAGTTAGAGCAGGCCATGGACGCGCTGCGGTGTCCGCCAGCGGATGCTGATGTCACGGTGCTATCGGGTGGTGAGCGACGACGAGTTGCGTTGTGCAAGTTACTGCTGGAACAGCCAGACCTCTTGCTTTTGGACGAGCCGACCAACCATCTCGATGCGGAGTCAGTGTTGTGGCTGGAACAGCACCTTGAGAAGTATCCCGGAACCGTGGTCGCGATCACACACGATCGGTACTTTCTCGACAATGTGGCGCAGTGGATCCTGGAGCTTGATCGTGGTCGCGCCTTTCCCTATGAAGGCAATTACTCCACTTACTTGGAAAAGAAGTCCGCCCGGCTCAAGGTGGAGGGGCAAAAGGACGCCAAGATGCAAAAGCGGCTGGGTGACGAGCTGGACTGGGTTCGGTCGAATGCGAAAGCGCGCCAGACCAAGTCCCGAGCCCGACTGCAGCGTTACGAGGAGATGGCGGTCGAGGCGGAGAAGACCCGGAAGTTGGACTTCGAAGAGATCCAAATCCCACCGGGGCCCCGACTAGGTGCCACGGTTGTGGAAACTGACCATCTCACCAAAGCTTTCGATGATCGATTGTTGATGGACGATTTGTCGTTCTCGCTTCCCCGCAACGGCATTGTCGGGGTGATCGGCCCGAACGGTGTTGGCAAGACCACGCTATTTCGCATGATTGTTGCCGCAGCCGGCGGTACTGATAACGAAGAACCGGATAAGGCTGAGTTGCCTACCTCGGGTGATCTGAAGGTGGGAGAGACGGTGTTGCTGTCCTATGTTGATCAGTCCCGGGCAGGGTTGGACGCTGAGAAAACCGTGTGGCAGGTCGTGTCTGATGAACTGGACTGGATCAAGGTGGGCAATGTGGAAATGCCGTCACGCGCCTACGTGGGGGCCTTTGGATTCAAGGGCCCGGATCAGCAGAAGCCGACGCGAGTACTGTCCGGCGGTGAACGCAACCGGCTCAATCTCGCGCTGACGTTGAAGCAGGGCGGGAATGTACTGCTTCTCGATGAGCCAACCAACGACCTCGATGTAGAGACATTGGGCAGTTTGGAAAACGCGCTGTTGGAGTTCCCGGGCTGTGCCGTGATCACTTCCCATGACCGCTGGTTCTTGGATCGGGTTGCCACGCACATCCTGGCCTATGAGGGCGATTCCAACTGGTTCTGGTTTGAGGGCAACTTCGACTCTTACGAGAAGAACAAGATCGAGCGGCTCGGGGAGGAAGCGGCTCGGCCACATCGGACCACCTACCGGAAACTCACCAGAGACTAGTGAGCCCGCCGGTCAGCCGCTAGCCATCCAGTGCGGGGTTAACGTTGATCATCGCGTCAGCCGCGGAGACCAAGTAGGTCCACAGCTGATTGCGGTCGAGCGGGTCGAGGTCGGTGCCACAGTCGGCAAGCGAGGCGGCCATCAGTTCCAGCCAACGATCGCGCGCGGCCACGTCGACCCGAAACGGCGCATGCCGCATTCGCAACCGCGGGTGGCCACGTTCTTCGCTGTAGGTCTTCGGTCCGCCCCAGTACTGCTGGAGGAATAGTCGGAGTCGACGTTCCGCCGGTCCCAAATCCTGCTCGGGATAGAGCGGACGCAACAACTCGTCGTCAGTCACCCGTTGGTAGAAGCCGGCCACCAAGTCATGGAAGAACTGTTCGCCACCCAGCCG
This sequence comes from Actinomycetes bacterium, assembly GCA_022599915.1. Classification (NCBI taxonomy): domain Bacteria; kingdom Bacillati; phylum Actinomycetota; class Actinomycetes; species Actinomycetes bacterium. The sequence goes on along the minus strand of JAHZLH010000002.1, from coordinate 33,423 downwards.
CTCAAACCACATTGCCGGGTCGTTCGCTTCGCCAGTCACGATGTCATTGTTGCAAGGACCGAGCGGAGCCGAGACGTGGCAGTCGACTAACTGGCGGCGACGGGGGTGCGAAGGTCCATGCCACGGCGTCGTTGCAATTCTTCCGCGTGGCCAGCGATCGCGCGGATCATGGGTGGAAAGACCAGCGTGTGGAAGGGGTACACCGACCACCAGTAGCTGTGGCCGGCAAGACCGCGGGGGTAGAAGATGGCTCGCTGCCGGAGTTGGGAATGGCCCGAACCGGTGGGCTCGATGCTCCATTCCAGCCAGGCCCGTCCGGGTAGCTTCATTTCGGCTCGTAAGCGCAGCAGCCGGGGTCGAATACGCTCCTCCACTCGCCAAAAATCCAGCGCATCGCCGACGCGGGTGGTGTTGGGATCGCGACGACCACGCCGCAGGCCAACCCCGCCGGCAGCCCTATCCATCGCGCCACGAATTCGCCACATCCAATCGCCGGTGTAGTAGCCGCGGTCTCCGCCGATACCTTCGAGTACTCGCCACACTTGTTCGGGAGCCGCCGCTATCTCCATATCTTGCACGTCGGTGTACAGCGATCCACCGGCCCACGCGGGATCGGTGGGAAGTGGTTCCGCAATGGCGCCGGTCACTGACGCGTTGGACCAACGGGTGGTCACTTGGGCACCGCGAATCCGCCGCAGTGCGTAGTCGACGGCCGTCTTGTACGGCAGCAGACCTTCGGGCGGATCGGGTATCAACTCTGCGATGTCGTGCTCTTGGCAGATGACCTCGACTTTGAGTGAATCAACGAGTGGCCTGGCGATGCCGCGGGGAACCGGGGTGACCAGGCCAACCCAATGGGAGGAAAGTTTCGGGCTGAGCAGGTTTACCGGCAGAATGATGCGCCGACGTAGCCCCGCGACTTCGGCAAAGTCTTGCATCATGCCCTGGTAGTTCATGACGTCTGGCCCACCGATGTCGAAGGCTCGATTTACTTCTGGTGGCAGATCGGCGCATCGGACTAGGTAGTACAACACATCTCGAACTGCGATGGGTTGGGTCTTCGTGCGAACCCACAGTGGTGTCACCATCGCAGGCAGTCGTTCAGTGAGGTAGCGCAGCATTTCGAAGGAGGCCGAGCCAGAACCGATGATGATGGCCGCGCGCAGTTCGGCCGTGGGCACCCCGCTATCGCGCAAAATTTGACCGACCTCCGCACGACTACGCAGGTGAGCCGACAACTTGGCTGGCGGTGGCGGCACCATTCCGCCCAAGTACACGATTCGACGGACTCCCGCGTCGGAACAGGCTTGCGCCACGATGGCCGCCATCCGACGCTCGGTGTCTTCGAAGTTTTTGCCGGTGGTCAGTGAGTGCATCAGGTAGTAGACGACCTCGACGTCGCTGACAGCCTCGCTGACGGCCACGGGATCGAGCGCGTCGCCCTCAACGACCTCGACTCGATCGAACCACTCCCGCTGCCGCAGGGATTCGGGCTGTCGGGCCAAAATCCGCACGGCGACACCGCGCTCCAAGAGTCGTGGAATTAGCCGCCCCCCGATGTATCCAGAGGCCCCAGTCACCAAGTAGACCGGACGCTTCGCTGTCGTACTGTTATCTGCCACCCCTTCATCTTGTTGGCTGCGCTGCTTCGCCGCATCCCGGCCGGCAGATTGACGCGTGGGCGGGTGGCAGTGATACCACGCAGCTGTGTCCTGATAGCGGTGATTTCGACAACACTGGCTAGCTGATTCCGACAATTCGCCCAGGAACCGGATCGGCGACGTATTTTCGTCAGATGCGGAAAATCCTGCTAACGGGAGCAGTAACGGCAGCCATGCTGGTGCCCAGTTCTGCCCTTGCCAATGATGAACAGATTCTCGGTGGTTGGTTCGGCAACTGGCATCCACCCGCGACGGTGACCGAGCGAATGGCGGCTGGGTCTGGCGTGCTAACCGATGCAGCCATCTTTGCCTGGGGTTTTGGCGGTGCCGACAACCCGGTCTGCGTTCACAGCGCTAAGTCCGCCTGCTCAGCACCTGATGTCGTGAGCACTCGCAACCTGCGCGAGTCGCTGGCCGCAATGGCGGGTAGCCGAGTGTGGGCCTCGCACACCGACTTGAACTACCAGCGCGCCGGCGAACTAGCCGCCATGCTGCGGAACAAGAGTCAGCGGAAGGCGCTCATCAAACTCTTGGTGCAGCGCACTGAGGCCGTGGGCGCGGATGGACTAGATCTGGATTGGGAGAACTTCGCCTTCAATGACGGTGCGAGTTCGTGGTCGTCCACTCGCCGAGTGTTGAACCCGACCGTGCGCCGGCTCGCCAAGAAACTGCATGCACGCGGCAAACTGCTGTCGGTCACGGTACCGGTCGGTGCTGCCCCGCTCACCGCCTCGGGCAGCCCCCGGCTCGGGGGTGGCTATTCGGTCTTCGACTGGAAACGATTGGCCGCCGCCGCTGATCGGTTGAACCTGATGACCTACGACTATTCCTTTAGCTCCCCGGGGCCGATTGGGCCACACAGTTGGGTCAAGCAAGCGGTGACCGCCGCCACCCGTTCAGTCGCTGCGGCCGATCGGCGCAAGATTGTGGTGGGCGTGCCGCTGTACGGAAAGTCGTGGCCCACACCCGGCTACGGTGGCCAAGCGACTGTAGGGGACTGTCCCGATGGTTGGCGACCGCGCTCGATCACCCCAACCTTCTCGCTCGGTGCCATATCGGCCACCGAACTGGCCAACGAAAACGGGGTGCGGATCAAGTTTGCGCGCAAAGCAGGCGAAGCAACCTTCCGCTACTCCGAGACCACCAAGGGCACCTACCCCAAGAAGGTTGGCACCGGCAAAGACCGGCGAACCGTAACTCGCACCAGCGAATGTCAGGTCTCGCGGACGGTGTGGTTCGGCAATCACCGCACGGCGATCAAGCGAGCTAAACTCGCGCGCAAGATGAAGATCGGTGGCGTGTTTGCTTGGAACTTGGCTTCCGCCCAGGACCAACTCTTCACTCGCTATCAGCAGAAATGGCCGCGCGCTGATAACAGCGGCAGTGCCGCACCGACGCCAGTCGCGTCGCCGGCGCCCGCTGAGTAGCGAACCAGGTTGAGCGACTAGCCGGTCTAGTTGTCGGGCTGCAGCCCGGTGTGGCGGGCTGCAAAGGCGAGGACGTCGGCGCTTTCGGTCACGGAGCGTTCCAAGGATCGAGCGCCGTGGCCGACATCCGCCTCGGTGCGCAGCACGATCGGACCACCAGCGCTGTGGTGCTGCAGTTGCGCCACCATCTTGCGGCCGTGCATGGGGTCGGTTCGGGTGTCGTTGTCAAAGACCACCATCAGCACCGCGGGATAGTCGCCACCTGCTTCAACTCGGTGATAGGGGCTGTAGTCGTACAGCCACGCGAACTGCTCGGGGACGGCCGGATCGCCATACTCCACTGTCCAGGTCGAACCCAGTTGCGAGGTGACGTACCGGATCATGTCCAACAGCGGAGCAGTGCAGATGACGCTGCCATACAACTCGGGCCGTTGGGTCAACGCGGCACCGACCAACAGGCCACCGTTCGAACCGCCACTGATGCACAACTGTTCGCGGGTAGTCCAGCCTTCGTGCGTGAGCCATTCGGCGGCTGCGTGAAAGTCGTCGTAGACATTTTGCTTGTTCCCCAGCATGCCCGCGCGATGCCACTCCTCGCCCTCCTCAGAGCCGCCACGAAGATTCGCGATCGCGTACACCCCGCCAGCAGCCACCCACGCCAGAATCACGGGGCTGTAGGCAGGTGGCAGTGGCACCCCGAATCCGCCGTAGCCGTACAGGATCGTGGGCCGCGGGTGAGTGGGCTCGCCGTCTGGTGAAATGACGTACATATGCACCGTAGTGCCGTCGGCTGAGGTGTAGTTGACCTGTCGCGACACCACCTCCGGGATTTCCGCTTGACCCGGCGGCCGTGCCCACAAGTCCGTCTCCTGGCTGATGGTGTCGTAGCGGTACACCATTGGTGGGGTGGTGTGATCGGTATAGATGTACCAGTTCTCGCTGCCACCCTCCGGGCGACCAGTGGGTCCCGCTACCGTGCCCAGGCCGGGGACTGATATTTCGTTCACCAACTCACCGGTGTGGGAGTCATACACCGCCAGCCCGCCGACCGTGTGCAGGGTGCGCTGCACCAGCAAGTACTGCTCGGGGCCTTCGGGTCCCGCGGACACCCGGTAGGAATCCAACACCGCCGCCGGGTCCTCCGATAGCAGCGACTGCCAGTGTTCAGGTTCTGGTCGTTCCGGATCGCCCAGCAGCAGTTGTCCGCGCGGTGCTTCGTGATCGGTCCACACGAACATCCGACCATCTGGGCGAATGTTCAGACTGGTCGTGGCATCACGACGTTCCACCACGGTGCCCAACTCGGGATGCTCGGGTCCGGTGCGGGACAGGTCCGCTAAGTACACGTCGTTGCGCGGTGCGGTTCCCTGGGTGGCGTAGACCGTCAGCCAGCGGCCATCGCGGGTCGTGCCCACCGAGTAGTAGTTGTGAATGCTGAGTCCACCGCCAAAGATTTCTTCATCGTGTTGCGGGTCACGGCCGAGTCGATGGAAACGCACCCGGCGGTGAAACTGCTGTTCGTCAGCCGGTAGCAGGTCTGGGTCCTCCCGCCGAACGTAGTAGAAGGCTTCACCACCAGGTAGCCACGCGATGGAACAGAACCGGGTGCGGTCGATGGGGCCGTCGATGTCTTCACCAGTAGCCACGTCCATCACTCGCAGCACTGATTCCTCGGTACCACCGTGACTGGTGAGATAGGCGAGTTTGTCGCCCTCCCACGTGGGCTGGTAGCCGTCCAAGGTGGTGAGCCCACTGGGATCGAGTTCGATCGGATCGATCAAAGTTCGCTCGCTACCGTCGGGGTCTCGAGTCAGCAGAACCGGAAACTGTGCGTCAGGGTCGCGCCGGGTGAAGAAACACCGGTCGCCTCGCCACATTGGCAGTCCGTTGTAACCGCCGGCGAGCAACCGCTGTAGGCGGTGCTGGAAGTGATCACGAGTGGACCACTGGGCGCTTTCTTCGGCGAAAAGCTGATGCTGAGCGTCGTCCCAGTCGTTGCGCCACTGCTGCCACTGCTCCGCCTTGTCGGCCGGGTGCTGATCGGAGTTTTCCAACCAGCGGTAGGGGTCGGGAACAGCAGCTCCGTGGTAATCGTCGGTGAGATTGAGTCGAGGTGCGCTGGGGTAGCTAGGGTCCACGATGTTGACCCTAGCGACCAGAACGAGATCGTGGGCGCGGCCGGGGAGTGAGTGTTGCCGTACGCAAACGGACGCCGAAGTCCCTAGGCTGTGATCATGGCGGACGCGAAACAACCTACTCCAGGCCAGGAACAGGGCGGTAAAAGCGAGTTCAACGGTGGCGCCCCACCTGCAGATTGGCGTCGTTACTTGCGAATCGGTGTGTGGGGAGTGCTCGCAGTTTTCGCGCTGCTGTTGCTCCTGCTCAACGGCGAGTCGGTCACGGTCAATCTTGTGTTCACGAAAATGAGCATCCCACTGTTCTTGGCCCTCGGATTGGCCATGGTGTTGGGCGCTGTCTTGGGTGGTTCACTGCTGTACTTCCGGCAACGCAGCAAAGCCCGCCGCGCGGCCGCGCAGCGAGGCAAGAAGAAGTAGGCGAAGTGCTGTGAGCCTGCACCAGTTGACGGCGCTGGAGCAAGGTGCTGCCCTCCGAGCCGGTGAGTTCACGGCGGTGGAACTTACTGAGCAGTACCTGCGACGGACGGAAGAACTCAACGACAAGGTGGGAGCGTTCATCACCGTCATCGCCGACGACGCTATCGAGCAAGCTCGCCGAGTGGATGGATTGCTGCAACGAGGTGAGGAACCGGACAGTCCATTGCTAGGCGTCATCGCTCCAGTCAAAGACTTGGATCTGATGGCCGGAGTGCGTTGCACGTTTGGTTCAACACTGTTTGCCGACTTCGTGGCGCCAACGGATGCGGAGTTTGTCAGCCGGATGCGAGCTGCCGGCCTGATCATCACCGGGAAGACCAATACCCCGGAATTTGGTTTGCCCTGCTACACCGAGAACCGGGTCGCACCACCGGCACGTACCCCCTGGGATTTGTCCCGATCGGCAGGCGGTTCCAGTGGCGGAGCAGCGGCTGCGGTAGCGACCGGATTGGCGTCGATCGCGCAAGGCTCTGATGGTGGTGGCTCCATCAGGATTCCCGCCAGCGTGACTGGGCTGGTGGGGATCAAACCGAGCCGCGGCCGCGTGGGAATGGCTCCGCTGGTCGATCAGTTGGGCGAGTTGGCGGTTGTCGGCCCGTTGGCCCGGACGGTCGCGGACGCAGCAGCGTTTCTGGATGTCTTGGCCGGTGGGTCGGCTGGCGATCCGTTCATGCATCCACCACTGACACCCGGTCATTTCTTGGCCGCTAGCCAGCGCCACCCGACTCGACTGCGGATTGGCCGCTACCGCGAGCCGGTGATCGCAGACACCGAACTCGACCCGGAATGTATAGCCGCCTACGAGAACACCTCCCAACTGTTGCTTGAACTAGGTCACGAACTTGTCGATATCGAGCGCCCGTTCGGCCCCGACGCGGTGCCGGCCTTCGAAGCGGTCTGGGATGGTGGTGTGGCTGCGCTGCCGTTGCCCGCTGACGCTAATCAGCACATGGTCCCGCTGAGTCGGTGGTTGCGCGAGCGAGGGCAACGTCGCTTCGCTGCCGAGGTCTTTCACGCGGTCCAACGGATGCGAGAAACCGCGAGAGCTGCGATCGAGGCCACCGAACCGTGGGATGCGGTGTTGACACCCACGCTGGCTCATGTGCCAGCTCCGGTGGGTGGTTTGCGCGACGATAGCGATCCAGCCGCCGACTTCCAGGCCCAAAAAGAATTCACGCCATTCACTGCCCCCTACAACGTCACCGGCCAGCCAGCAATCAGCCTGCCGCAATGGTGGTCGCCGGCAGGATTACCTATCGGTGTGCAACTCGTCGGGCGTCCCGGCGATGAATCCACAATCATTTCCCTAGCTGCGCAACTAGAAGAAGCCGCTCCGCGTCCACCGACGCATGACCTGTGGGATTGACATGACTGACATCGTCGAAGGTGACCTCGCCACGTTGGCCGAGATGTACGGCATCTCCTTGGAGTACATCGATCAGGCAGGTGAGCGCAAAATCATTGACTCCGAAACCGTCGTTGCGGTGCTAGCGGCACTAGGTGTCCCGGTGGATACCCCGGCCGACATCAGTCACGCGATCCACGAACGAGAGTTGCGAGATTGGCGCCGTGCGTTGCCGCCGGTGTTCGTGCATCGGCAGTCGCGGACCGGACGGGTGTGGGTGCATATCCCGCAAGGTGAGTCGGTGCAACTAGTGGTGGTCTCCGAAACGGAGCAAGAATTCCCGCTTGCGCAGTTGGAAGTGGACGCCGCGATGCGGGAGGTTGACGGGCAGCAGATAACCGAGATGATCTTCGAATTGCCCGCTGGTCTGCCTACCGGCTGGCATGAGTTGCGAGCAATCGTTGCCAGCGGCACGACTGAGTCCCCGCTAGTTGTGGTCCCTGATCGCATGCCGGAAGTCGACCGCGAGTGGGGCGCGATGGCCCAGCTGTACTCGTTGCGATCCAGCGACTCCTGGGGCATGGGTGATCTGGCCGATCTCAAAGAGCTCGCCGAGGTGACCGGCAGGGAATGGGGGGCTGGGTTCGTCTTGGTTAACCCAATGCACGCTCCTGGCGTAGTCGACCCAGTGGAGCCGTCGCCCTACCTACCCGCCACCCGCAGATTCGCCAGTCCGCTCTATCTACGAGTGCAACAGATTCCGGAATATCAGGGGCTCGCACCCGCCGATCAGCGACGAGTCGATGCCCTGTTCGAAAAAGTACGGCCGTTGAATGACTCTGCGGATCTACTCGATCGAGATCAACTCTGGGAAGTCAAAAAGGCCGCCCTCGAAATTGTCTGGCAGGCGAAGACATCCGTGGAGCGGAACGCTGAGTTCCAGGCATACATCCGACGCGGCGGTGTCGGGCTGCAGGACTTCGCGCTGTGGTGCGCGTTGAGTGAAGTACACGGGCCGGACTGGCACGAGTGGCCAGAGTCGTTGCAGCGGGTGCGTTCAGCTGATGTCACCGCCCAGTTCGCCGAGTTGGAAGACCGGGTGATCTTCTACTCCTGGCTGCAGTGGCAACTGGATCAACAGTTCGCCAGCACCCAGGCTGCTGCCAGGTCCGCGGGGATGTCCATCGGCATCATGCACGATCTGGCGGTCGGGGTGCACAGTGAAGGCGCGGATTCCTGGTCGCTGCGTGACCGACTCGTTGGAGACGTGGCCGTGGGGGCGCCCCCGGACATGTACAACCAACTGGGGCAGACCTGGGCGCAGCCACCATGGAATCCAGATGCCCTCGCCGAAGCCGCATACATCCCGTACCGCAACATGCTCCGCGAGGTGCTGCGGCACGCAGGTGGTCTGCGCGTCGACCACATCTTGGGTCTATACCGGCAGTGGTGGATCCCGGAAGGGATGAAGCCCTACCAGGGCACTTACGTGGCTATGGACCACGAAGCTATGGTCGGCATCTTGATGCTGGAGGCCAGCCGCGTGGGGGCCATGCTCATCGGTGAGGATCTGGGCACCGTCGCCGACTGGATTCGTGATGACATGCAGGACCGCGGGATTCTGGGCGTCGGGGTGCTGTGGTTCGAACGCGACGGTGACCACATTGAGCAGCCGGAACAGTGGCGGCAAGACGAACTGCTCAGCGTGACCGTGCATGACCTGCCCCCGACCGCTGGCTACATCGCCGGAGAACACATCAGAGTGCGATCGGAACTCAACCTGCTGGCCAGGTCCGTCAACGACGAGTGGCGGGATCAAGAGCAGGAACTGGCGGCCTGGCGTCGAATGTTGGCGGAACGCGGCTGGTATCACGACGGTGACACCTTGGCAGACGAAGTGGTAGCGCTATATCAGTTGGCGGCTGCTAGCCCCGCTCGCTTGCTGGGCGTGAACCTGCCCGATCTGACTGGCGACAGTCGGATCCAAAACCAGCCCGGTACGGAACGGGAATATCCCAACTGGAGCATCCCGCTAGGGGACGCTAACGGGGGGCCAGTGCTGCTGGCAGACCTTGTCGATCATCCGCTGGCCACGCGAATTGCAGCGGCAGTTCGGCATCGCTCCTAGCGGGTGCGGTGGGTGGTCAGTGTGGCTATTCGCGATCCCGCGCTTGGGCGCGCAATGCTCGTAGGGTGCCGTCGCGGCCCTCGGAGATGAGCCGCCGCGCCGCCGGATGTACATCGTCTTGGGCGAGCAGCGAATCTGCTGCCGCGACCGTTTTTTCCGAGACCTGCCAGTGCGGATACAGCATCGCAGTGATCGTTGCTGCAGTTTCGGGGGTGCGCTGCTGCCAGACCTGCGCCGCTTCAGCGAAGTAGCGTTGCGCGTACTCCTCGAGGAGGTGCTCCTGTTCCGATTGTACGAACCCAGCGATCAACGCTTCTTGGATGGCATTAGGCACAGTGTCGTCCGACACCATCTGGTGCCAGGCGGTCGCTTTGGCTTCGGCGGTGGGACGCGCTGCACTCGCGGTGGCAGCCCGGCGGCGACCGGTCGCGGTGTCATCGCGTTGTAGTTCCGCTGCGATCAACTCGTCAGCCGCAACTCCGCCAGCCGCCAATGTGATGATGAGCCGCCAGCGCAACTCGTCGTCCATGGCGAGTCCCGACAGTGTGTATTCGCCGTGCAATAACTCCGCGATGCGCTTCAGTTGCGACTCGGTGCGTGCGAGTGCGCTGAACCCGCGAACGAACGCCAGCTGATGATCGCTGCCGTACTCTGCGTTGCGGGCCGCCTGCCAGAGCAACTCCGCGAGATCGCTGCGGTAGTTGGCGCGTTGTTCGGGATCGGCAAACTGTTCGATGGCGGACGTGGCCTGCCGCAGCAGCGTTTCGATCACTACGACATCCGGTTCACTGACGATGCCGGAATGCAGTAGATCTAAGAATTGGCTGGTGGGAATCTCAGCATCGCGGGTCATATCCCACGACGCTCCCCAGATCAAGGTGCGCGCCAGCGCCTTGTCGATCTTGCCGATCCACTGCCGAGCCGTGACCAGTGAGCGCTCGTCCAGGCGGATCTTGGCGAAGGTGTAGTCGCCGTCATTGATCAACAGCAGGTCCGGTTGAGTTTCCCCGACCAGCTTGGAGATCTCAGTACGTTCGCCAATAACGTCCACCTCGAGGAATCTGCTGCGGCGCAGCTGTCCGTCTACCAGCGAGTACAGCCCAATACCGATCCGGTGTTGCCGCAGCGTGGCAGGCAGGCCTGCCGGAGTGCTCGGCGGCTCCTGGGTGATCGCTACTTCGGTAAAGCAGCCATCAGGTCCCACAGTCACTTGCGGTCGCAACAGGTTGACGCCGCTGGTTTGCAGCCATTCCTGCGTCCACTTGCTCAGGTCCCGGCCACTCGTGGATTCCAGATGGCCCAGCAGGTCGTGCAGTTCAGTATTGCGCCAGGCGAACTCGGCGAAATAGGCACGCACGCCAGCAAGGAATTCCTCTTCACCGACCCATGCCACCAGTTGTTTGAGCGCGCTAGCGCCCTTGGCGTAGGTGATGCCGTCGAAGTTCACTCTGACCGCGTCGAGGTCGGTCATGTCTGCGGCGATCGGATGAGTGGACGGCAACTGATCTTGCCGGTAGGCCCAGGCTTTGCGCAGCACGGCGAAACTGTTCCAAGCATCGGTGAACCGAGTCGCTCGAACTGAGGCGAACGTCGCCGCCCACTCGGCGAATGACTCGTTCAACCACAGGTCGTCCCACCACTTCATCGTGACCAGATCGCCGAACCACATATGCGCCATCTCATGCAGGATGGTGTTGGCCCGCTGCTCGTAGGCGCTGTAGGTGACTCGTCCGCGGAAAATGTAGTCCTCCCGGAACGTGACGCAGCCCGCGTTCTCCATGGCACCAGCGTTGAACTCTGGAACGAAGAGTTGGTCGTATTTGCCGAACGGGTAGGGCAACTCGAAGACCTCCTCGAACAACGCGAACCCCTTTTTGGTGATATCGAGGATCTCGTCGCTGTCCAGATGTTCGGCCAGGCTGTTGCGGCAGAAGATTCCCAACGGGTAGTCCCCGCCCTTGCCCTGATAGTTGTCACGAACCACGTGGTAAGGCCCGGCGACTAGGGCGGTGATGTAGGTGGACATCACCGGTGTGGGCTCAAACTGCCACCGTGCGGTGTTATCGCTGATCGCGGCTGGCGCTGGCGTGACCGAGTTGGAAATGACCTGCCAATGGTCGGGTGCGCTGACGGTGAGTGCGAACGTTGCTTTCAGATCGGGCTGTTCGAAGCAGGCATACATTCGGCGGGCGTCTGCGGTTTCGAACTGGGTGTATAGATACACCTCGTCGTCTACTGGATCGACGAAGCGATGCAGCCCCTCGCCGGTGTTCATGTAGGCGCAGTCCGCGACGACCCGAACTATGTTGGTCTGGGTCAATCCAGACAGTTGAATACGATGGCCATCAAAATCCGTCACCGGCACCTGTTGGTCGTTCAGCGTCACTTCGATCAGGTTGGGCGCGATCAGATCGAGCCAGGTGCTGTCAGTCGTTGCGGAAAACCGCACGATCGTCGTGCTGCGGAATGTCTCGTCGCCGGTAGTCAGGTCTAGTTCGACCTGGTAGGACTCGACCGCAATCTCCCGGGACCTTTCCGCCGCTTCAGCCCGGGTGATGTTGGCTGTATTCATCTGTGCCTCCCGCTAGGCATAGTGCCACGTTCGACTGCCGAAGGCTGGCGAGGACACCGGGAACAGGAAAGTTACCGATGATCTTGCCGAGCAAACCAGCGACCGACCAGCGGCAGGTAGGCCGGACTCAGCGATTTAAGCGGTAGTGCTCGATGCTGTAACTGGGCAAAAGCGGGTGGGCTGGCAGCCCCAGCTACCGTCATGCCGAGCTGGTGGCCAAGCCAGGTGTTCGTTGCTACCCCAGAGCCATTGCAGCCGGTGGCGTACCAAGCGCCGTCGATGCGCCCGACGTGCGGCATCCGGTCCACGGTGGCGGCGATGTTGCCACCCCAGGCGTATTCAATCGGGGTACCTGTCAGTTGCGGGTGGACCTGCAGCATCGCGTCGTAGAGAAAGTCCCGGGCAACGACGACCTCCACCGGATCGAGACTGCGGCGGCCACCGAAAGCTAACCGTCCGTCTGGCGTCAGTCGCCAGTAGTACAGAAAGTTCTTGGTGTCGAACATCATCCGATTGCCCGGGGCTAGTGACCGCTGTACGTCGTCAGGCAAGACCTCGGTTGCGATGATGTAGGAGCCGATGGGCAGCACTCGACGAGCCAACTCTGGTGTCGCCCGGTCCGCGTAGCCGTTGGTGGCCAGAATGACGTCGGTCGCGGTCACCATCCCGCGGGTAGTGCGAACCGTAAATCGACCCAGTCGCCGGCCGATTGACTCCGCCGCCGTGCGATCTTGGATGACGGCGCCACTCGCGAGCGCCCGAGCGGCGAGCCCCGCGTGTAGTTTCGCTGGGTGCACCGCGCCGCCACGCTCCCGCAGTAAGCCACCATGAAATAACTCTGATCCCACTTCTTGGCCGAGTTCGGCGGCGGTGAGGAACCGGACATTTTCCCCCGCGGCTGCCCGGTTGGTCGCTTCCGCGCGCAGGCCGGCGACGTGCCGCGGGCTATGCGCCAGATACAGCGAGCCGGAACGGCGGTAGTCGCAATCGATACCGCCCCGGCCATCTGCGCCGCTAACGAGGGCCTCGATGTGGTCGAAGCCCTGTTCGACCTCCTGAAGGAGCAGTGGGCCGACATTGCCGTACTGACGCGCCAACTCGGCTGGTCCTGCTTTGAGTTCCGGCAACACCATGCCGCAGTTGCGGCTGGAAGCCCCCCAGCCCAACGGTTCCCGGTCCAGCACCAGAACGGATTTACCGAACTGGGCCAGCGTGTCTGCGGCGGACAGGCCGCAATACCCCGCTCCGACAACGACCACATCCACCTCGGCAGGCACCTCACCGGTGGGGGTCGCGGGCGGGGTGACTTGCTGTTGCCACAGACACGATTCGGTGTAATCGGGGGCGAGTAGCGCAGACACAATCGCACGGTATCGCGCGACAACCCAGATGGGAGTTCGGCGGTACCACGCCGAAGGGTGCCACCGGTTCCGGCTGAGCTACTGCGGTTGGGCAAGATGGTTGCGACGCAGGGCTGCCATCACTCCGATCAACAGCAGCACCGCCGCGTAGGCCAACAGTGCGCTGGGAACCCCGATCAGATTCATCAACTCCGCCATCAGCAAGGCACCGATCGAGGTACCCGCGGACGCGAGGGTGTAGAAAATGCCGTTCATCCTGCCGCGAGCCGCAGCGGGGGATTCCGTTTGGATTACTGACGACATCATCACCCACAGCAGGTTGGCGCTGGCCGCGAGTATCGCAAACGCCACCGCTTCGACGGCAATGGTGGGCGCTGTGGCAGCTAGCGCGATAGCGATAGCAGTAACCACGAAACTGGCAGCAGCCAGCGGAATCCGGTGGACGTGGTTGATCGTGACTCGCATCAAGACCAGGTTGCACAGCAGCGCACCGATGCCAGCGGCAGCGAGGATGATTTCCAACAGGATCGGGGATTTGCCGTACTGGTTGGCGATGACTGCGGCTAGGGACAGCACTGGAAGCGCGCCAGCCGCCAAGATTCCGACGCCGACGAAAGCCGGGCGCAATCTCGGATCGGCAAGTGCTGCTCGAAGGTTCTGCCACCAGTTGCTCTGCAGCGTGTCTGCGGAGTCGGCCAGTTTCGGCTGGGCTGGCGCCTCACTGATTGGGCCGCAGGGTGTTGGCTGGTTGGCCGGGTCGAGCTGGATACCGACCAGTACCAGTCCCGCGACAACAAGCAAGGCCAGCGCGCTCACCAGAAAACTTGTGCCGATCCCGCCGACAGCCAGCAGGCTTCCCGCGAACAGTGGACCAATGATGGCGCCCACACTGTAGATCAGGCTGGTCACCACGATGGCCCGTTCATGGAGATGCTCCGGGACTGGTGCCACCACCAGCGCGGCCACACTGGCTTTCGCCAGGGCAGCACCGCAGCCAGCTACCGCGGTAGCTAGGTAGATAGCTACCAGACCAGCCGCCCCCAGCCAGAAACCCACGGCCAAGGCGCCAATCGCGATGGCCCGAACTGCGTAGGAGATCGCGATGACTCGAGTGGGGTCGAAGCGATCAGCTAGTGAACCGCCGTAGGAGGTCAGCAGCAGCGACGGTAGCCCCTTCGCCAGCGCCAACACACCCACCGCGACCGGGTCTTCGGTGAGTCGTAGTACGAGGTAGCTGCTAGCGAGGATTACAGCCCAAGACGCCAGGGCAGAGAAGCCGCGGGCGATGACGATACGACGAAACGCCCCGATGCGGAGCAGCTCCTGTTTCACGGGCTTCTCCTGGACAGGTGGCGTGGGGCGGCTACCAGGCGCATAGCCAGATTGTGCTGCCTGTGGGATTCACTGTCTCCTGCGGGTGCCGCCTCGACAGCTGTACCCAGTAAGTGGACGTCTCGCTGCCCAACTCCGGAGCGGGTGACGGGGGCCGTCGAAACGCCTGACGGCGTTGCTCCTCCCGATCCCCGGCAGCCAATTCAGCCCAAAAAAAACGCCCCCGAGCACAGCGGGGGCGTTTTTGTTTGGAGCGGGTGACGGGGATCGAACCCGCACTATCAGCTTGGAAGGCTGAGGCTCTACCATTGAGCTACACCCGCGGAACCTCTAGCAGTGTAGCCATACGCCGAACATGGGCCGCGTTGGCCGCCCGTACACTAGAACACCGCCGGGGCGTAGCGTAGTGGCTAGCGCGCCTGCTTTGGGAGCAGGAGATCGGGAGTTCGAATCTCCCCGCCCCGACTACACCGGCACCTGAGTGAGGAGACCCGTGAAAAGCGACGTCGAGAAGTTGTCCGATACCCGCGTCAAATTGTCCGTCGAGATTCCGTTCGAGGATCTCACCGACGCTTTGGACGACGCCTACCAGCGCATTTCCCAGCAGGTGCAGATTCCGGGCTTCCGTCAGGGCAAGGTGCCGCAGCAAATCATTGATCAGCGCATCGGCCGCGGGGCCGTGTTGGAAGACGTCGTCAACAGCGCAGTCCCCGAGGCCTATGAGGAGGCGATCCGCGAGGCGGAAATCGTGCCGTTGGGTCAGCCACAGGTCGAGGTCACCGAGATCGAAGATGGCGAAAAGATCGCGTTCGTCGCTGAGGTCGATATCCGGCCGGAATTCGAACTCCCCGAGTACAAGGGGCTGCAGGTCGAGGTCGATCCGCTGGAGGTCACCGACGAGAACATCGCCGAGGAGTTGGACAACCTGCGCTCGCGGTTCGGATCCTTCAACGAGGTGGATCGGGCCGCCGCAGAAGGCGACGTGCTCCTCATCGACATCGCTGGCGAGTTCGAGGGTGAGCAGATCGACGATCTGTCCGCGCAAGCCATGTCCTACGAAATCGGCAAAGACGGCGTCCTCCCCGGCCTCGACGATGCAGTCACTGGCAAGTCTGCTGGTGACGACTCCGAGTTCACCTTCACCCCCGAGTTCGGGGAGTACGAGGGTAAGCCGCTTACGGTCAAGGTGGCGGTCAAGGCAGTACGTGAGAAGGTGCTTCCGCCGCTGGACGATGAACTAGCCATGATGGCCAGTGAGTTCGACACCCTCGATGAACTGCGTGGCGGCTTGCAGGAGCAACTGCAGCGTTCGTTGCTGGCCGACCGCGGTGCCGCGGCGCGAGCCAAGCTGCAGGAGGACTTGCTAGCAGCCTTCGAGGTGTCGGTGCCGGAGGGAATCGTGCAGGCCGAAGTGGACTCGCACTTCGAGGATCATGAAGACCACCCTGGTGGCGACGATGACAATCACCGCGCTGAAGTTGAGGCCAACGCCCGTGAGGCATTAAAGATGCAGTTCCTGATGGACGGCATCGCTGACGAGGAAGATCTGGCTGTTGGCGAGGCTGAACTGAGCCAATGGCTGGTCATGCAGGCTCCCCGGTATGGCATGAATCCGGATCAGTTGGCGCAGGCGTTGGTTGAGGCAGGGCAGGTGCCCATGGCGGTGGCGGAGGTTCGCCGCAGCAAAGCTATGGCATTCGTACTGCAAGAGGCCAACATCGTTGACACCAACGGCGAAAAGATCGATATCAGCCAGTTGGATCCTAGGTCGGCCGACGAGGAGACCGACGATGACGTGGCTGTTGACGCTGACGACGAAGTTGATGCAGACGCCGAGGACGAGGACAAATAACCCGCATCCGGCTAGCGCCGTTGGGTAGCGCTGGTGCTCGCTATCAGCGATGACGAGCGCCAACCGCAGTGATCGGACACGACCCCATCTCGTGGGTCGCTGCTGCCCGCCACTTTGACAACTTCGACCCGAGCGAAATCGCTACGGTCAATCCGCTGCCCGACAGAACCACCCAGGCGGTCCCAGTGTGTCCCCACGCCAACTCGGACCGATTTTGCGGATCAGATTGTGCCCAGCGCGAAACGGGGGGAGCGTCGGCAATGAACTCGCGGCAATAGCGTTACTGTTCTACAGACCACGACGCTATTGATCGGAGGCCAGCTTGAACGGGCATGGCGCATTCGGGCCGGAGTTGCCTGATTCCCGCGGTCGGGAACCAGGTGGTTTGGGGCTTGACGAAGGCATCTATCAGCGACTGCTCAAGGAGCGGATCATTTTCCTCGGCTCGGTTGTTGAGGATCAGATGGCCAACACCATCGCCGCACAGATTCTGCTGTTGGCGGCGGAGGATTCCGAGCGGGACATTTTCTTGTATATCAACTCGCCTGGTGGCTCAGTGTCTGCCGGCATGGCGATCTACGACACTATGCAGTACGTCCGCAACGACGTGGCAACTGTCGGCATGGGGCTCGCTGCCTCCATGGGTCAGTTCCTGCTGTGCGCCGGGGCGCCTGGCAAGCGCTACGCCTTGCCCCATGCGCGGATCATGATGCACCAGCCCTCGGGTGGCATCGGCGGTACTGCGTCGGACATCAAGATTCAGGCGGAGCAGATGCTCTACACCAAGAAAAAGATGGCTGAACTCATCGCTGAGCACACCGGTCAAAATCTCGACGCTATCGAGGCCGACTCTGACCGGGACCGGTGGTTCACCGCCGACGAGGCCAAAGATTACGGATTCGTTGACCAAGTAGTGGCCAGCGCCAGTGACGTCACCGGAGAGGGCGGCACCGCATGAGCACCATAACCGGACGCTACATCCTGCCGGAGTTCCGTGAGCGCGGCTCTGGCGGCATCGAGCGGCAGCACAATCCCTACACCAAACTGTTCGAGGAACGAATCATCTTCCTCGGGGTACAGATTGATGATGCCTCCGCCGACGACGTGATGGCGCAGTTGCTCTGCCTAGAGCAAATGGACAGCGACCGTGATATCTCCATCTACATCAACTCACCCGGTGGCTCCTACACCGCGATGACGGCGATCTACGACACCATGCAGTTCGTCAAGCCACAGATCCAGACCGTGTGTCTGGGCCAAGCGGCTTCCGCGGCTGCCGTCCTCTTAGCGGCCGGAACGCCCGGAAAGCGGTTTGCCTTGCCCCACGCCCGGATCCTGATCCACCAGCCCTATTCCGAGGGTCAGGGGCAGGGCTCCGATATCGAGATTCAGGCGAACGAGATTCTGCGGATGCGTTCCGAGATGGAGGGCATTTTGGCCCACCACACCGGGCGCACTGCGGAACAGGTCCGTGGCGACATCGAGCGGGACAAGATTCTGACCGCGGCCGATGCCAAGGAGTACGGCCTCGTGGACCAGGTGATCAGTTCCCGTAAGGCGGAGCCGACGGGCGCTCCTAGCTAGGTTGCGTTCCCATCACGAAGGCAAACCGCGCCGACTCTAAACGTCGTAGTTCGGGAATGCGTGGCAGACTATTCCCGTTGGGACTTCCAGAGGATTTCTGGATGTCATTAGGGATGTCGGTCCCGACAGTGGGTCCGACGCAGGAGGGAGGCGGCAGTGGCTCGTGTAGGCGATGGCGGTGATCTGCTGAAGTGCTCCTTCTGTGGCAAGAGCCAAAAGCAGGTTAAGAAACTGATCGCTGGCCCTGGCGTCTACATCTGCGATGAGTGCATTGATCTGTGCAACGAGATCATCGAAGAGGAGCTCACCGAGACCGCTGGTGCCTCGATGGAGGACTTGCCCAAGCCTCGCGATCTGTTCGATTTCCTCGATCAATACGTGATTGGGCAAGACAACGCCAAGAAGACGTTGTCGGTGGCGGTCTACAACCACTACAAGCGGCTGCAGAACAGTGACCGGGAGCGACCCCGGGATGAGTCAGTGGAGTTGGCGAAGTCCAACGTCCTCCTGCTGGGGCCGACGGGTTCCGGCAAGACGCTGTTGGCGCAAACGCTGGCTCGGCGACTCAACGTTCCGTTTGCCATTGCGGACGCGACCGCGCTGACCGAGGCGGGCTATGTCGGCGAGGATGTTGAGAACATTCTGCTGAAGCTCATCCAGGCTGCTGACTACGACGTCAAGAAGGCCGAGTCAGGCATCATCTACATCGACGAGATCGACAAGATCGCTCGCAAGAGCGAGAATCCCTCGATCACCCGGGATGTGTCGGGCGAAGGTGTGCAGCAGGCGTTGCTGAAGATCATGGAAGGCACCCAGGCATCGGT
Organism: Actinomycetes bacterium; assembly: GCA_022599915.1. Lineage (NCBI taxonomy): Bacteria > Bacillati > Actinomycetota > Actinomycetes > Actinomycetes bacterium. The sequence goes on along the minus strand of JAHZLH010000002.1, from coordinate 14,722 downwards.
TCCGCCGCAAGGTGGTCGCAAACACCCCCACCAAGAGTTCATTCAGATCGACACCACCAATGTTCTGTTCATTGTCGGTGGCGCCTTTGCTGGTCTGGATCAGGTGATTGAGTCCCGCATCGGTTCCAAGCCGATCGGTTTCACCCACCATCAGTTGGCTGAGCAAGAAGAAGAGGCAAATGAGGCTGATGTCTTCAGTCAGGTGATGCCAGAAGATCTGTTGCGATTCGGGCTCATCCCCGAGTTCATCGGACGGATACCGGTTACCACCTCGGTCAGCGCGCTGGACCAAGAAGCGTTGGTTCAGGTGCTCACCGAGCCCCGCAACGCACTCACCAAGCAGTACCAGCGACTGTTTGAACTCGACGGCGTGGAACTGGACTTCGATACCAATGCTCTGCAGGCCATTGCTGACCTAGCAATCGAGCGAGGAACGGGTGCTCGCGGTTTGCGTTCCATCCTGGAAGACATCCTGCTGCACGTCATGTACGACGTTCCCAGCCGTAAGGACATCGCCAAAGTCGTGATTACCGAGAAGACGGTGTTGGAGCGGGAGACTCCGGTGATTCAGCCGCGGGAGATTACGCCGCGGCGCAAGCGCGATGCCGATTCGGGGGAGAGCGCTACCGCGTGAGTCGGCTGTCAGCCTGATCAGGCGAGTCCGAAAGCAACCAGCCCTGGGGTGTAGAAATCCCAGGACCCAATCCCCATGGCCACGTGGCCGCACCCAGTAACGCTCACGGTAGGCGCAGTATTTTCGGCTACATCGCCCTACTGGGGGTGGTTACGAATCCGAGATCGGATCAGCGAGAGCCAGCGCCGACGAACTCGCCAGCGGGGTAGGTGTCGGGAACGTAGTAGCCCTCCGGTGGCGGCGGAATCGGAGTACCCATCGGTACACTCGGATTCACCTCAGCCGCGATGTAGAAGCCTTCCGGCGGCGGCGGTACCGGGACCTCGGAATCACCCATGCCCGCAGCGGCTGCTGTTGGCAGGTAATAGCCCGCAGGAGGTGCAGTAATGGGGGTCTGTGAGTCCACGGCTGCGCCAGGTGTCGCGGCCGGCAGGTAGTAGCCCGCAGGAGGCACCGGTACGGCGGGCATCCCGGGGGGTGGCGCGTAGTCGGGGATCCGCTGGTAGCTGGGACTCTCTGGCTGCAACAGCCAATCGAACTGCTCCACAGCGGGTGGGCCAACTGGTGCAGCAACGGCTGCTGCTGGGGCCGCGGCCGACATCGGCTGTGGCTGTGTAGCAGGTGCAGGGGCGCCCCAGGTCACTGGACCCATCGGGTGCTCGTTGCGCTGCGCCGGGTTGGGCAGCGGCAGACCAGTGCCGGCAGTGACGCCACCGTCGGCGGTCTGGAAGCCAGGAACGGGATGAACCACCGGGTACTGCTGAGCGTTGTCGAGGGCTGGCGCCAGGATCTCGGCCAGTTGGCCGCGATCAATCCAATCCGGCAGCGGAACTCCCGGCATGATCGCTACGCTCACGCTGTTGATGTCGCGTGCCAGTGGAATGGCTGAAGCGGCGCCAGGCTTGGGCTGTGCATCCGGTGGGGTCAATGTGTAGCCGGGGGGTGGCTCGGGCAGGTCCGCGGGTGCCGCCTGCTCGGCGGGCAGAGTCAGTGAGTAGCCGGCCGGGGGTTCCGGGTAAGCCACCGTAGGCTCGGGCTGGGCAGCGGCTGGTTGTGCGGCGGGCTGCTGCGGGTAGGCGGCGGGTTGCTGCGGGTAGGCGGCGGGTTGCTGCGGGTAGGCGGCTGGTTGTGTGGCAGGTTGCTGCGGGTAGGCGGCTGGTTGTGCGGCGGGCTGCTGCGGGTAGGCGGCCGGTTGCGGCTGGGCCACGGGCGCACCGGGAACTGGTTGTGCTCCGGGGGTCATGGGCTGCTGCGTCCCTTGCTGCCACTCAGTCATGGCGACTCCTATCCACTGCCTACTGAAATAGTGTCACTAGTGATCGGCGCCTGCTACGACATTCTTGAACAAATTTGGTCTTTGGCGCACGCCGCCGCCTGATTCAGCAGGCCAGAAAAGCCCGTGACAGCCCACAAACCCCAGTTCGAGTGGTTCTGCGCCGGGTTAGCGGCTCATCAAGGGGTGTCCCGGAACAGCTCAGGGCTCAAGATCTAGATCCACCTGCTCCACCGACAACTCTGCCTCGCTGGCGGTTAACTTCAGTTCCGCCACCCGGCCAGCAGCGGCTAGATCGTCGCTGGCGGAACGCACTCGGTCCAAGGTCGCTTCCCGGCCGGTGACACTGGCCAGCAGCACTGGCGTGCGCATCCCCACCTTCGCTTCGCTCTTGGCTTTCCGAATCCCGCTCAGCACGACGCCGACGTCGGTCAGGGTTTGCGCGTCGCCAGCCTCAGCACCCGGCAATTCCGCCGGTGTCGGCCACGACTGGGCGTGAATCGAACCTGTTTGCCACCAACTCCATACCTCTTCGGTCACAAACGGCAGGAACGGGGCGAACAGACGCAGCAGCACCGCCAGCGCTTCTCGTAGCGCTGCGCGAGCGGAGTCGCGGGCAGCGGGATCCTGATCGTCACCGGCCCGCTGCTTCACCAACTCCAGATAGTCGTCACAGAATGTCCAAAAGAAGGTCTCAGTGGCCTCTAGCGCCTTGGTGTAGTTGTAGCCGTCCAACTCAGCGGTCGCGCGTTCCACGACGTCACGCAGCCCAGCCAGCATCGCCAAATCCAGCGGCTGCGTCGGAGCGGCCGCCACCAGCTCGGGTGCCGACAACAGCACGAACCGCGACGCGTTCAGAAGCTTGATCGCCAGTCGGCGACCAATCTTCATCTGGCCTTCATCGAAGGCGGTGTCGGTGCCCGGTCGGCCGCTGGCCGCCCAGTAGCGCACCGCGTCAGAACCATGTTTCTCCAACAACCCCATCGGGGTGACTACATTGCCTTTGGACTTCGACATCTTCTTACGGTCTGGATCCAGAATCCATCCGGAGATGGCGGCATCCGACCAGGGCAGCCGGTCGTCCTCCAAGTGGGAGCGCACCACCGTGGAGAACAGCCAAGTGCGGATGATCTCGTGGGCCTGTGGCCGCAAATCCATCGGCGCCACCCGCTGCCACAGGTCCTCGTCGGTGGCCCAGCCACCGGCGATCTGCGGGGTGAGCGAGGAGGTTGCCCAGGTGTCCATCACGTCGGGGTCGCCGATGAAGCCGCCCGGCTCACCGCGTTGTTCTTCGGTGAAACCGGCCGGACAATCCGATGACGGATCAACCGGGAGTTCAGCTCGGGTGGGGGCGATCGGATGGTCGTAGTCGGGGTTGCCACTGTCATCGAGGCGGTACCACACCGGGATCGGCACACCGAAGAAACGTTGCCGGGAAATCAGCCAGTCACCGTTGAGTCCGGACACCCAGTTCTCGTAGCGGACCCGCATGTTGTTTGGATGCCAGTTCAGGTCGCGACCACGCTGGATCAACTGCTCGCGCAGCTCGTCGTCGCGGCCGCCGTTGCGCAGGTACCACTGCCGGGTGGTCACGATCTCCAGCGGCCGTTCGCCCTTTTCGAAGAACTTCACCGGGTGGGTGATCGGTCGCGGTTCACCATGTAGGTCGCCGCTTTCTTGCAGCAACTCCACCATGTTCTTTTGGGCGGTGAACACAGTGGCCCCCGCCAACTTCTCGTAGGCGGTTTGTGCGGCCTCACCAGTGATCCAACTTGGCACTTCGCGTGAGACCCGACCGTCCCAGCCAATGATCGGCCGGGTGTCCAAGTCGAGTTCCCGCCACCAGGTCACGTCGGTGGTGTCGCCGAAGGTACAGATCATGGCGATGCCGGAGCCCTTTTCCGGGTCTGCCAAAGGATGCGCCACCACCGGCACCTCCACACCGAACACTGGAGTGGTGACAGTGCTGCCGAACAACCCTTGGTAACGCTCATCGTCGGGATGCGCGACCAGCGCAACGCATGCTGCTAACAGTTCGGGGCGAGTGGTTTCGATGAACACCGGCTCACCGTCGGGGCGGTGGAAGGAAACTCGATGGTAGGCGCCGGGTCGTTCGCGATCCTCTAACTCTGCCTGGGCGACAGCGGTGCGGAAGGTGATATCCCACAGCGTGGGTGCTTCACTCTGGTAAGCCTCGCCTCGTTCCAGGTTGCGCAGGAAGGCCAACTGCGAGGTGAGTCGAGCGTTGCGGTCGATCGTTTGGTAGGTCTGGGTCCAGTCCACGCTGATGCCCAGATGACGCCACAGTGCCTCGAACTCCTTCTCGTCCTCTTCGGTGAGTTGCTCACACAGGTGCACGAAGTTGCGGCGACTGATTGGAAGTTGCCGTTTCGGGTCGGGCTTTTCCGGCGGACTGAAGTCCGGGTCGTAGGGCAGGCTCGGGTCGCAGCGGACACCGAAGTAGTTCTGCACTCGACGCTCCGTGGGCAGGCCGTTGTCGTCCCACCCCATCGGGTAGAACACAGCTTTGCCTTGCATCCGCTGATAGCGCGCGATGCAGTCGGTGTGCGTGTAGGAGAACACGTGACCCACATGCAGCGACCCGCTGACCGTCGGCGGCGGGGTGTCGATGCTGTAGATCTGCGATCGGTCGCGACTGCGATCAAACCGGTAGAGCTGCTCCTGCTCCCAGTTCGCTTCCCACTTGTCCTCTAGCCCTTCAAGTGAGGGGCGATCGGGCATGGCGACCTGAGTGTCAGAAAGGGTGTGGGTCATAGTGCCTGATTCTATGCTGCCGGCCTAGCCCGGATGTCACGCTGCCCGCAGCGCCGCGAAACGTATGGTGCCCGGTGTCGAGTGAGGTGGGGCTCAAACCGGTGTCAGTTATCGCTGCCTAGTTCGGCAGCGAATATTTGCTGGACAGTTCTGCTGCGGTGAGGGCGGCGCCCCGAGACTCCCGCGCCACGACCAACAGCAGGTCACCTAGCGGTCCGCTGGGTGAGTCGGGGTCCTCATGCCACGGCTCTAGTTGGCTGGGATTCGTGGCGGTACCACCAGCCAGGAGTTTCGCAGTTGTGTGCATGTCGGCGGTGGCCTGCTCGGCCAAGTGCTGGCCGCGACGAGAGTGGTCAGTGCCATCCCGCATCAGCGTCGCTGCTGCACCGGCAGCCCGTTCAACGCTGTGAATCCGTGTGAACATTCGTTGCCCGTCGGTCTTAGCGAACCCCGGTCCCAGCGGATCGAGTTCGAGAACGTGGAGGTGATGTTGCACTGGAACCCGGTAGTCCCGCAGCCGATGATGGGCCCGGCGTGCCGCGGCCGCCGCACCGGCGGATCGCCCGCCCACGAGATCCGCCAACGAACTAAGCCATACCGATACTGCGTCGGCGTAGTCGCGCAGTTCCCGTCGCAGGCTATTCGGGGATCCCAGCGGCACGAGCAACACCAGCACGATCACCAGCGCACAGCCGATCAAGGTGTCCAGGAACCGATCCAGCACGACTTGTTGGGCACTGAGCCCACCGCTAGCGGCCAGCGACTTGGTCAACACCACCCACGACGCCATGGCCATTGCGTAGAGGCCAGCATTGGCTGACACCACGATGAACACCGAAATCGTGAGCAGGGCGACGAAGACCAAAGCGATCGTGGTTCGGTCGTTAGCGATTAACACCATCGGAACGACCACTGCAACCGCAGCCGCAGTACCGAGTGCTCGCGCAATGGTTTCGGCACTGACGGCACTTTGTGCGGGACGCAGTAGGGCGACCGCCGTGGCCGCCACCCAGTACCCGTAGGTCAGATCGAGTAGTTGCGCGATGGCCAGACCAGCAACAGCGGCAAAAGCGAGTCGCATCCCGCTTTTGATGTCCCACCGATGCGGTCGGAACAGTTCGCGCATGCCGGTAAAGACCGGTTCCACCTCTCGCGTCCGTTGCAGTCGGGCTTGCGTCAGTCGCTCGACATGGATGGCGATGTCGCGGGCTTCCATCGCCACCGACCGAGCCAGGAGTGAGTAGGAGTCATCGGCGACCATGCGTGCGGCTCGCTCTCGCTCCGCTGCGATCTCGCGCAACTGCCGCTGCACCTGGGTCCGCACCCGGGGGCTGGCCCCAGTCCGTTCCAGCAGCGTCGCTACCGCATCTAGCAGCGCGACCGAGGTGTCGATCGCTTCGGTAAGGCCCTTGCCCCGCGGAGAGTCGGTGGCGAAAAGAGTTTGCGCCCGGATCGCGGAAGCTTCCTGTCGTAGCGCTTCCGTTTGCAGCAGTAATTCATGGAGTTCAAAACTGCGTTCCCGGCCCAAGTCCGACCGCCGCAGCGCCCGGTCTGCTTCCGCCAGCGCATTCTCCGCCGCCTGTCCGGTTCCGGATTTGCTGCGCTCGGTGGCGTCCGCCAAGTGATCGGCTACTCGCCGCATCGCGGTAGCGAGCGGGCGACGTTCCACCAGATCCGCCTGCCAGGGGGAAGCCAGCCAGGTAAACAACGCCTGGGAAAGGCCAGCCGCCAGCAGGATTGGAACTGCCCACAAGTCCAAGTACCCCTGACTTTCGGTTAATGCCAGAAAGGCCGTCATGGTCACGATGTCGGCGAACAGCCGGCTCAACGCCGGCTGCCGGCCAGCCAGCGCACCTGCGGCATAGGCAGCCAACACGATCAGTACCGCCGGAACGGCCGGTCCAGTCGTCACCGCAGCCGCCGCGACCACCACGGTGATGGCAGCCGTTTCCAGCACCATGATCTTCACCGTGAAAGCCGGTGGGTCAGTAGCGCGGTCTTGTAAACCCACAAACAGCCCCATCGAGGCGGCCAGACTTCCCAGCTGCGGGTTGGCGATCACACTGACCGTGATCAGGATGGCCATCACCATGACAGCACGCCGCAGCGCCGACCATCGGCGGAACCGGGCCCGGTCGACGTGGAAGACGTTGTGGGCGATGGCGCCCACGTACTGCATCACACCGGAATCCTGCTGCAACCGGGCCCTTGATTGCATCCCGATTGCCAACTCTGGCTATGCCGCGGCGGGTGCGGAGGTACAAATCGGCCGTTGACCTGCCGGTGGCATAGACTTCGGAGGTGCTGGAACAAGCAGAGTTACCCGAACTCGATGACATCCTCGACGAGTTATTGGACCGGCAACCGGAAACCGACCCGGTTCCCACCTTGGACCGAGTCGCGGCCGTGCTGGAACTCATGGGTGACCCGCAACGCACGATGCAGGTTCTGCACGTGGCCGGCACTAATGGCAAAACCTCGACTAGTCGCATGGTTGACCAGTTACTAACCGCAGCCGGGATTCGCACCGGCCGGTTCACCAGCCCACACTTGCGGTCCGTCACCGAGCGGATCTGTCTGGACAACGAAGACATCAGTGCAGCGGCCTTGGTCGCTGCGTATGAAGAAATCCGGCCGCTGCTGGACATCATCGACCAGCGAGAAGAAGAGGCGGGACAACCGCCTTTGACTTTTTTTGAAGCGTTGACCTGTGTGGCCTTCGCGGCCTTCGCGGACGCGCCAGTGGACGTGGCGGTATTGGAGGTGGGACTGGGCGGTCGCTGGGACGCCACCAACGTGGCCGACGGGCGAGTCGCGGTGATCACCCCCATCGACCTCGACCACGTCGGCATCTTGGGGGACACCATCACCGCTATCGCCGCGGAGAAAGCGGCGATCATCAAACCTGGCGCGATCGCGGTCGTCGGCCCGCAGCAGCCGGAAGCGTTGGCAGTCGTGCGGGAACGCTGTGAAGAAGTAGGCGCCCAGATGCGGGTCTTCGGCGAAGATTTCGGCATCGATTCGCGCGCGGTCGCTCTCGGTGGTCAGGTTTTGGACCTGTTTGGTGTCGAAGGTCGCTACCCGGAGATCTTCCTGCCGGTGATTGGTCAGCATCAGGCCGAGAACGCGGCGGTGGCGTTGGCGGCGGTCGAAGCGTTACTGGTTGAGGGGTTGCCACTGTCCGGGGAGGTAGCAGCCAGCCTCGGCGGCGTCACCAGCCCAGGTCGGCTGGAGGCCGTGCACCGCAACCCCACCATCTTGGTGGACTCCGCTCACAACCCGGCCGCGGCACACGTTCTCGCGGCGGCTCTCCAGGACTCCTACACTTTCACCGACCTCACCGTGGTGTTCGCGGCGATGGCCGACAAGGACCTCCGCGGAATGTTGCAGGCGCTAGAACCAGTGGCCCCGCTGCTGGTCGCCACCCGCAACAGTTCCCCCCGATCGGCATCGGCGGAGCAGGTGGGCGAAATGGCAACCGAAATCTTCGGCTCGGATCGAGTGGTGATCATCCCGGAGCTGGAGCAAGCCCTCTCGTCGGCGGAGCAGTTGGCACGTGAGCGGGCTGGTGCCGTCCTGGCGTGCGGCTCGGTGGTCACCGCAGCCGACGCGGCCGTGTGGGCGGAGGGTCAGCCGTGAGGGTGTTGTGTTCGGCAGTTCTTGCCTTCGAATGGATCGTGTTGGCGTTGGCGATCCCGGTCGCCATTAACGTCTCCGATGTCTCCGCCGACACCGCCTGGACCATCTTCGCCATTGCCAGCGTGCTGACGTTGGCGGCTCTGGCGTTGATGCGCACCCCGGCGGGGCTGTGGCTGGGCTGGTCGGTGCAGGCAGTGGCGTTGATCTCGGGACTGTGGGTGCCGATGTTGGGGATCATGGCGTTGATCTTCGCGGCGCTGTACTTCACCGGCATACGACTAGGTGGCCGTGTCGATCAGATCAAGGCAGAACGAGAGGCGGCCGCAGCCCAAGCCGACGCTACCGGCACAATGGCTGAGCCGAACAATGCCAGCGATGCCGGCACCGTGACTGAGGAGAACCATGACTGAGCGCACCCTGATCCTGATCAAGCCTGATGGCGTGACCCGCGGCCTCGTGGGGGAGGTTCTGGCCCGGCTGGAGCGCAAAGGGTTCACCCTGGTCGCGCTGGATCTGCGCACCATCGACGCCGAAACCGCCGGTGAGCACTACGCCGAGCACCGCGACAAGCCGTTCTTCGGTGAGTTGGTGGAGTTCATCACCAGCGGGCCGTTGGTGGCCGGAGTCATCGAGGGGCCAGCGGCCATCTCGTCGTGGCGCACCATGATGGGTGCGACGAACCCCGCCGACGCTGCCCCTGGCACCATCCGAGGTGATTTTGCCACCGAAATGCAGTTCAACGTGGCGCACGGTTCCGACAGCCCGGAGTCGGCAGCGCGCGAGATCGGGATCTTCTTCCCGAACCTGTAGCGGGACGGTCCGGCAGCAAGTTCGCGGGAAGTCCGGAAGTCTCCTTCCGCTGCGGCGAATCGCGAAGTAGAGTGGCGGCCTGACGCTTCGGGTTGGGGCGCGTCACACGTTGGGAAATGTCCACGGTGGACATGTTTGGGGTAGCCATGGGCTTCGAGAATGTCGTCATGGGCCGCGATCTCGCGGTCGATCTCGGCACCGCCAACACGCTCGTCTACGTCAAAGGACGCGGCATCGCCCTCGACGAGCCCAGCGTGGTGGCCCTCGACGACGCCTCCGGCGCGGTGATTGCGGTCGGCGCCCGGGCCAAGGACATGCTGGGCCGGACCCCCGGCGAAGTGCAGGTCACTCGACCGTTGTCCCAAGGCGTGATCGCTGACTTTGAAGCCACCGAAGACATGCTGCGTCATTTCATTCAGCGCGCACAGCCGCGCCGGGCGCTGGCGAAACCACGGATCGTGGTGTGTGTGCCCTCCGGCATCACCGGAGTGGAACGTCGGGCGGTAGAAGACGCCGGCTACTCCGCCGGCGCTCGTCGAGTGTTCCTGATCGAAGAGCCGATGGCAGCCGCGATCGGGGCAGGTCTGCCGGTGTACGAGGCAGCGGGCAGCATGGTCGTCGATATCGGGGGTGGCACCACCGAGGTCGCCGTCATCTCCCTCGGTGGCGTGGTGGTCAGCCTGTCCGCCCGTGTCGGTGGCGACGCCATGGACGACGCCATCATCCAGTACTTCAAGAAGGAGTACTCGTTGCTGCTGGGGGAGCGGACCGCCGAGCGACTTAAAACCAGCGTCGGGTCGGCCTACCCGATCCCGGAGGAACCAGACGCCGAGATTCGCGGTCGAGACCTCGTCAGCGGCCTACCCCGCACCGTCGTGGTCAGCGCTCGCGACATCCGCGACGCCCTCGACGGTCCGGTGACCGGCATCATCGATTCGGTGCGCACCACCCTGGATCGCACCCCACCGGAACTCGCTGGTGATGTGATGGATCGCGGCATCGTGCTCACCGGCGGCGGTGCTCAACTGGCGGGCTTGGCAGAGCGGTTGCACCACGAAACTCGGATGCCGGTGCGCGTCGCCCCCGATCCGCAGTACTGCGTGGTGCGAGGTGCCGGCCGTTGTGTGGAGGAGTTTTCTGCCCTGGAACCGCTACTCATGAACCGGCCGAGGCGGTAACCGGTGGCGGTACGGGGCGGTATCGAGGCCACGCCAGTTCAGCGGGAGTCAGCCCCGGTGCACCGGCGACGCCGACGTCCGCTCGCAGTCACAGTGCTGGTCTTGGGGCTAGTTGCGGTGTCGCTGATGTTGTTGGACTTACAAGGCAGCGCCACCGGCTATTTGCGGCAAGCGGGGATGGCGGTCGGCGGACCGCTGCAAAGTTGGGCTGATTCCGCACTGGGTGCGGTGCCCGACCTGGCAGCCCAGCGGCAAAATCCAGAACAGGTACAGCAGGAACTGGCGGCCGCGCAGCGGCGGGAAGCGGAACTGCTGCTGCGGTTGGACCAGCAGGAAGAGCAGTTGGCGCGACGCGATAGCCCGGCCCCGGAGCAGTTGGCGACGGTGACGGCAGCGGTGGTGGCGGCCGGCCCGGCGTATTCCCGCACCCGGATCACCGTTGGTGCTGGCCGAAACGACGGCGTCGTTGCCGACACCGCGGTCCTGTCCGGCGGTGCCCTGGTCGGTCGGGTGACCGACGTCAGCCGCAGCACTGCCACGGTGCAACTCATCAACGATGCCGACAGTCAGGTGGCGGTGCGTGTGCGCGACTCCCGCGAACTCGCACTGGTCTCCGGTGCTACCCAAGGCGCCGAGCTGCAGTTGGAACTGTTCGACCCGCTGGTGCAAATCAAACCCGACCAACGTCTCGTCACCGTCGGGTCACCCGGAGGGCGCCCGTTCCCACCCGGACTAGCAGCGGGGTCGGTCGGCACCGTGACTGGAGAGCCTGGTTCGCTGGACCGCAGCATTACCGTCACCCCCGCCGTTGACTTGACCAGCTTGGACGAAGTCAACATCCTGCTCGCCGACGGTGACGGCGCCCAACAGATTGGGGAGGCGCAGTGACTCCCCGGCAATACCAGTACCTGACCATGGGTCTGTTGGTGGTCGCGGCCGTGTTGGCGCAAACTCTGCTGGCGGCCCGGCTGCCGCTGCCCGGCCCACCGGTCGGCATTGCGCTGGCGATGGTGATCGCGATCGGCCTCGCCGGTGGCAGCACGTCCGGGGCGGTGGCCGGTTTCAGTGCCGGTCTACTGCTCGACGTTTTCCCGCCCGCCGCGACGACCTTGGGCGTCTCGGCCTTGGCGCTGTTGGTGGCGGGAACGCTCGCGGGTCGAGTTCCCGATCCGCGCGGGTTAGCACCGGCGCAAGTCGCCGGGCTACTGGCCGGGATCGCCGCACTCACCTGGCTGCTGGTGCAAGCGTTGTTCTGGTTACTCGGTGATCCAGTAGCACCGGCGAGTTGGTTGCTCTGGTTCGTCGTCGGGGTCACGGTCGTCGGGTTAGCGCTGGCCCCGGCGGTGGCGTGGCTGCTGCGTCGTTTCGTCCCCGGGCGCCGGTCGCGCCGCCGACCAGCAGTGCCGACGGGGTGACCTGTGCTGGCCCGATCAAATACTCGACTGCTGATCCTGGGTGTGCTGCTGGCTGCCCTGTTGGCTGCGCTGGCGCTGCGGGCGGTGCAACTGACCCTGGTGCGCGGGCCTGACCTCGCCGGTGCTGCCGAAACCGCCCGCACCCGGCAGTTGCCGGACCCCGCCCCCCGCGGCCTGATCGTGGACATGTCCGGTAAACCGCTGGTGGGGAACAGTCCGCAGGCTGCGTTGGCCGTGGATCGGCAGGCTCTCGCTGAGCAGCCGGACGAGGGTGCGGCGATGCTGGCGGAGGCAGCAACCGCGTTGGGGATGACCCGCTCGCAGGTGAAGCGGCGGCTGATTTCCTGCGTCGAACCGGATGCTCCGCCGCGACCCATCTGCGACGATGGAAGCCCTGCGGCGGCAGTGGTCATCGCCAGCGGCAGCGGTGATGAGCAGCACCTGCTCGGTATCGCTGAGAACCCGCAGCGCTACCCCGGGCTGCGGGTGGTGGCTACCGTTCGCCGCAGCTACCCGTTCACGGGCGTCACCGCCGGTCACCTGCTCGGTCATTTGGGGGAGGCCAGCCCGGAAGATATGACTGCCGCCGAGGCTGCGGGTTACACGTTGACCTCAGCAGACCGGATCGGCCGCAGCGGTTTGGAGCAACAGTACGACGCTGACTTGCGCGGCGTCCCCGGTGAGCGGCGCGTGGTCGTAGACACCAGCGGTCAGGCGGTGGGCGAGGAGCAGGTGGAACTAGCCGTCCCCGGCAATAACTTGGTCACCAGCATCAATGTGGACCTGCAACAACGAGTGGAACGCGAACTCGCTAACGCGCTGGCTCGCACCGGCAGCCGCAAAGCCACCGGTGCTGCGGTGGTGTTGGCTGCGGATACCGGCCGGATCCTGGCGATCTCGTCACAACCGGACTACGACCCGCGTGACTGGGTGGGCGGAATCGCCACCGAGGACTACCGAGAACTGTCACGAGCCGGAGCGCTGGTCGACTATTCGGTGCAGGGGCAACTGCCGCCGGGCTCGATCTTCAAACCGATCACTGTTGCCGCGATGCAACGCAGCGGCTACTCGCTGACCGACAGCTACGACTGTCCTGCCTCGTATCAGGCCGGTGGTCGCAAGTTCACCAACTTCAACAGTGAGGCCTACGGCTACATCTCGTTGCGTCGTGCCATTGAGGTCTCCTGCAACACCGTGTTTTACCGGGCTGGTGATCGGTTGTGGCGTAAGGGCGGCGGCGAACGAGCCGGCAGCGATGAAGTGGATCCGATTGCCCGCGCCGCCAAGACCTTCGGTTTGGGGAAACTCACCGGCATTGACCTGCCCGGGGAAGCGACCGGCAGCGTCGCCAGTCCAGCCGCCAAATACGACCTGTGGCAGGAACGCAAAGACGCCTGGTGTGCAGCCGCTAAGCGGGGGTACCCGAAACTGCGGCGCACCGATCCGGCGTTGGCCCGCTACTACACCGCGTTGGATCGGGAGAACTGTAAGTCCGGTCAACGCTGGCGGCAAGGGGATGCGATCAACGCCGCCATCGGTCAGGGCTTGACTACCGTCACTCCCATTCAGATGGCGGCTGCCTACGCCGCCATCGGCAACGGTGGCACCCTGGTGGTGCCGGCAGCGGCCCGCGCGGTGGTGGATCAGCAAGGCGAGGTAGTGCGCGACATCTCACCGCGGGATCACGGTCAGGTGAAGGTGCCGCAGCGCACATTGAAGTTCCTGCGTTCCGCGATGACTGGCGTGCCCCAGTCCGGAACCGCTGCCGAAGCGTTCAGTGGGTTCCCATTGCAACGGTTCCCGGTTGCCGGCAAAACTGGCTCGGCGCAGATCGAAGGGAAACAGTCCACCTCCTGGTTCGCCTCGTTCGCTCCCGCCCAAGACCCCCAGTACGTCGTGGTGGTGATGATCACCGAAGGTGGCACTGGCGGAGAGAACGCCGCACCGGCAGCGCGTGGCATTTACGAATCGTTGTTTGGCGTTGGCAGCAAACCAGTGTTCCCGCGTCGGGGACCTGAGCAAGACATTCCCAAGATTTCCGGGGTGCGGCAATGACGTTGCTCGATGGCCCCAACTCCCCTAGTTCGGCAGCAGATCCTCGCCGGCGGCGGTCGCGTTCCCGCGGCAGGTTGACCGGGTGGGACCCAGTGCTCACCGGAGCTTCGTTGGTGTTGTCACTGATCGGTTCGTTGTTCGTGGCCTCGGCCGGCGGTGCCGGGTTGGGTCGGCGACAAGTGCTGTCGCTGCTGGCGGCATTGGTGGTGTGTTACCTGGTGTCGCGGGTGGAGCCCCGCTCGCTGCGGGCCTGGGCGCCGGCGCTGTATCTGGCGTCGCTGGGTTTCGTGTTGTTGGCGTTCTCCCCGTTAGGGGTCGAGATCGCCGGGGCGCGCGCCTGGGTGGCGCTGCCGCTGGGATTCACGTTGCAGCCGTCCGAGTTCGCCAAGTTGGGTTTGGTGCTGGCGTTGGCGGTTACTTTGGCTGGTGGGCGGGACAGTGCGGCTCCGGACAACCGGTCAGTGGTGCAAGCGCTTGCGCTCGCGGCGGCACCGATCGCGCTGGTGTTGATTGGCAACGACACCGGTTCAGCGTTAGTCATCACCGCCATTGTGGCCGCGGTGTTGCTGGTGGCTGGCGTGTCGTGGCGCTGGTTGACCGGACTGGCTGCCGCTGGCGCAGCGGTCGCAGTGGTGGCGGTGTCTGCTGGCCTGTTGGCCGACTACCAGATGCAACGGCTGTTGGCGTTCCTGGACCCGGAAGCGGATCCGACCGGGTTCGGGTTGAACGCGCTGCAATCGCGGGTGGCGATTGGCTCTGGTGGGCTGACCGGCCAAGGCCTGTTCGCCGGCCCACAAACCCAAGGCGACTTTGTCCCGGTCAGTGACTCTGACTTCATCCTGAGCGTAGTGGGGGAGGAAGCCGGGCTGCTAGGCATCCTGCTGGTCATCGGACTGCTCGCGGTGGTGTTGTGGCGGGGCTGGGTGATCGCGTTGACGGCCCG
>JAHZLH010000001.1 GCA_022599915.1 Actinomycetes bacterium | reverse complement strand
TCCCCCCTCGGACAGATTGTGCGCCAGTAGCGCGCGCTAGTGATCCAGCGCCGCGACGGCGGTCTTCACCGATTCCGGCAGTGGCTGCGGTTTACCACTTCTGGTGTCGACGAGAACGACCACGGCTTTTCCGCGCGCGACGTCGGTGCCGTCAGCCAACTGCACTAGGTACTCCATGGTCAGACTGGTGTTGCCTACCCGGCTGACCCGAGTCCCGATGCTCACATCCGAAGGAAACGTCACCGGATGCAGAAACTCACATTCGGTCTGCGCGAGGATCGGCGAAACATGGTCAGCCAGGGTGGTGGGAAACTCCGTACGACCGAAGAAAGCAATCCGGGCCGACTCAAACCATTGAAAATACACCGTGTTGTTGACGTGACCCAACGCGTCTATCTCGCCCCAACGCACCGGGAAATCCACCACTACTGGGAAGTGATCCATCCGACCAGTCTGGCAGGCACTTTCCCTCGCCGCGCTCTCCCCGGGTGAGTAACTACTGCCACAGTTGCTGGCGGGCTGAGGCGTGCCGCTGCAACGAGACCACATGCGGGCGTGTCACCCGACTATCAAGCACCCCCACCGGGTCCGACGGAGTTACTCGGTGGGATGCAGTGGTACGACGACTTGGCACAGCGGTACTCCCCCACCGCCAGGGCCATTTACTTGCCGAATAGCCGAGCTAGTGAACGGCTAATCCCTAGTTACTTTCGGCAGCGCTATTCAGAAGCGTTGTTGCTGCCAGCTTGCCGAGCTGATTCGCGGCTTGCGGACTGGCACCCGTGATGAGCTTGCGATCGATACAGACGGACTTGTCGGCCTTCTTGTTCACAATCGTGGCACCGAGTTCTTGAAGTCGTCCGCTGAGTGGACCTGGCATGTGTCCTGGCAGGTAGCCCACCAAGGGTGTCTGCCGGTCGACTGAGTCGGGGAAGACCGCCATGTCATATCCGGCATACAAAAAGTCTTGACCATCCAACGCCGTGGCCAACAATGCTGCTGGCCCATGACAGATGCTGATCGTGTAGATGTCGTTGTTGTGCGCCCATTCGAGGACTCGTGCAACGTTGGGGTCATCGGGCAGTCCCAGCATCGCGCCGTGGCCACCGGGGATGAAGATCGCAGCGTACTGCTGCGCATCCCCCAAAGAATTCGCCACAAAATCAGCGAGACTTATCGGCTTCGCGAGGTCCTGTTGCAGTTGTTGGTGAATATCAGTCACATTCTTGTCTTCTGTGGGGAAGGCCCACATTTCCAGCACTGCGGGTGCTCCGGTAGGTGTAGCGATGTCCAGATCGAAACCCGCCTCACGCAAATGCAACAGCGGCACAAACATTTCCACTGGGTGATTACCGGTCGAAAACTCCTTACCGTTCTGCATCCGCAGGTTCTTGCGTTCCGTGGCAATGACCAGGATTCGGGATCTCGGTCCGACAGATTTGTCGTATTGAGGCGCCTGGAAATCAGTGGTCTTGGAGGTCGCTAACCGTAGTGCGACCTTGGATGGGCGGAATGAGCCATCCGGCTCAGATTGCGGAGCAATCCCTAGTAGGGATCTGATCATGTCTGTGGCCCTGACTGCCTAGTGCGACGGGTGCTGGACCGTCTGCGGAGTCCCCACTCTAGCGACAGGAATGCATTGGAGAAATCACCGTTCCTTGATGCCTGGGCGGCCAACTGCTGCGATGACCGCTCCAGCCACGGTCAACGGTCCCCTACCCGACATCGCGGCGGCGCAGTTGTACCGCGAGATGGTCACTACCGCTCACTACTTAGCTCCCAGGTCACTGGACCCCGGTGCTCCCGAAAGCCCCTTACCCGTCGGTCGCTTGTGACTGCGACTTCCCGCAGCCTCCCCTGCATGGTCACTCATGGGCGGTTTACGGGCCCGGATTGCAAAGCCTGACTGACTCCTGCGCGGTCATGTACCGCACCTCAAGGGAGTGGCTCAGCGACCTCGCAAACGGCGAAACGTACCCCCGCCGCAAAACTCAAATGGGCATAGGGGACAGTAGAGGGTGGGTCAACTATGGCCCGATTCAACAAGAACTATTCTTAGTTCGTAGCAACATCAAGGAAATACGCGTTATGGCAACCGGCACCGTTAAATGGTTCAACTCCGACAAGGGCTTCGGCTTCATCACTCCCGATGGCGCATCAGAAGACGTCTTTGCTCACTACAGCGAGATCGCTGGCAGCGGGCATCGCAACCTGCAGGAGGATCAGAAAGTCGAATTCGACATCGAGCAGGGTCAGAAGGGCCCACAGGCCACGAACATTCGCCCGCTCTAGTGGGTAACGCTCGGGGACATGCCGCACTGGTATGTCCCCGAGCGGTTCTGTCTTGCGCAGATCAAAGATTTACTGGCCCCAGTATCGGGCCATCTCTCCCCTAGCCATGACGCTAGGTTCTTCACGCCGCGTGCTCATGCCGCGGTTTTCGTCGCCAGGTGTGCACACTACGTCGATTAAATGTCGCGGCCACGGCCACGGCCACGGCCACGGCCACGGCCACTGTCAACCGCGTTTGATTCGCCACAAAACCTGGCGCTGCCGGCAAGACACCGTTTCACGTCGCTGACCTATCCCCAACGTCGCCAGTCGTTCCCGTACACCCGCTGGCAGGAATGCGACTGCTAGCACCATCCCAACCCCCAGCGGCGACACCACTTTCTCGTGCTCGCGTCACACGAGCAGCACCGTGAGAAACAAACGGGCCAACATGCCTTGCCATGCAAAGCTTCGTTCGTCCGCATTAGAGACCGAGATATTAAAGACTGAGATCTCGATGCCGATAAGTCCTGCGAGGGAATCAACTTCACTACGGGGGATCCATGTTGTCAGTACGTGTTGTCGCAATGGGAATGGCTGTGCCGATGGCGCTGGGGCTAGCAGCACCTAACGCTGCACTCGCCGCAGCCGAGCCCGGCGAAGTCAATGCCTCGCAACGCGCGAAATCCGCGGCGAAAGTAACCCTTAAAGGCCCCAAGAACGATCCGATCAGTGGTCGTTCGTTCCGGGTGAAAGGCAAGGCTTTCGATTCCCAACGCGACAAGGTCACCAAGGCTAAGGTCCAGATCCAGCACAAGAAGGGCAAGAAGTGGAAAACCGTTGTCACCACTAAAACCAACAAGAAGGGTCGATACCGGAGCAAACTGTCGCTGCCAAACAAGAAGAACAAGGTCAAACTCCGCGCGAAACTGGTGCGGCCGCAGCGCGTGAAAGGCGCGGTTAGCAAAACTCTGCGACTCGCCTTCCGCCAACCAGCAGTCTTACTGCCGTCAGCACCGATAGCCGTGAGAACCGCCTCCAAGGCACTTGCAGTCCGGCTCTCCTGGCAGGCCCCCGAAGTCCAAGCTGGACTCACCGGCTACCGAATCCAATCCGATTCTGGCAGCGGTTGGACCGATGTGGTGGAGTCGACCGGCAACATCACCACCAGCTATGACGTGACTGTGGCCCGAGGCATCAACTACCAATTCCGCGTTGCTGCGATCAACGAGAATGGCCAGAGTCCCTGGTCAACGGTTACCGCACCGGACCAGGCGATCGATGTGATCGCGACGCTGGACATCGATGACTGGATTGTTGGCGTCGCGGTCATGGACGGCGATATTTACGCTGGGGTCCAAGACGACAACAACGACTACGTTGCACAGATCGATCCGGTGACCTTCGACATACAGCGGCGCCTTCCGGTGGCCTTGGCTGACGACGAGTGGATCTTGCGTTTCACTGCCGACAACGGCTTGTTCTACTTCGTGACTTCACATCACTCGAGCTCACCCGACGCCGAGCCTGATCCGCGACTGCTGGTCATGGACGCGGCAAGTGGTCAGGTGACCTCAGTGACGACGTTGTCGCAAAGTTTGACGCTGTTGGGTGACTTGCATGCCAGTAACGGCAAGCTCTATCTGTCGCTATTCGGAACCGGTAGCTCACATGGTTCCACTGGTCGGCTAGTACAGATCGATCCAGCAACTGGTCAGGAGCTTGCCTCCGTTGATGAGGGCCAGTTTTACGGGAACCTGACGACCGTCGGGCGATTCATCTACGCCTCCGCCCATCTCGATGATTCAACACACGTCACTTCGGTTTTCGACACCGAGACCAATGCTTTAGTCAAGAGCATCCCAGTGGAATTCGCTGGCGTCTCCGAAGATCGCGTGTACCTCGTCGAGTCCGACACCGCGTCCAGCACGATATTTGTTGTCGATGCTCGCGACCACACGACGCTCGAGACCCTGTCAGTAGACGCCGCTGTCTCCAGCGTGGCAGTCGCCGACGGCTACCTCTATCTGGGAGTCGCAGATGCCGATCTAGGAGTCGCAGGCACCTCAGGGAATCCGGAAGCCGGATCCGCCAAATCCCAGGTACTGATCATGGAACGCGACAGCCGACAGGTGGTCGACAAGTTAGTCTTCGATGGCCTCTATGGCTTTGTCCAGAATGTGGGCACTGCGGTGATCGTGGGGGTCTTCCGCGGCCCCGGTGACGCAGATACCTACCTCATCGGCTAGCGATCGACGCTACGACCTGGTGTGATCAGCCCCGGGTGGATCGGCGAGAACCGGACCCCTCCTGGTGGTACTGCGATAACGCGTCGCTGAGGCGGGTCAAAGCAACGTCGCGAGGCAGCAGTGCCGGCCAGCTAGATGTCGGCCACGTCACGCACCGGACTTTTCAGTGCACGTCGTGGGCTGCCGATGAACCGCCTGAACTGAGTATTCATACGGGGGTGAACTCATGAGGCAACACGTCGTGTCGGTAGCGTGTGCAGCCCTTGGGCTCACCCTGTTGCCGCAGGTTTCCGCAGACCACGCTCTGGTCAGTCAAGCCGCATCGGCATCACAGTCCGCTGACGTTTCAGTAAGTCTTCGTGCCCGGTAGGTCCAGGGTGCCACCATGATCGCTCCCGAGGTTGGACAGGCGGCAGCAACGATCCAGCGACTGGCAGCCAGCGTGAGTGATGCAGTGAGTCGACACTCCTGAGCGCTGATTTGCTGCCAAGGAGTTCTCGGACCTCGCCAATGCTTCAGGGATGCCTTGTCGGACCCAACCCACACACTCGCTTGAACGAAGCAGACAAGTGGGGGAAGCATGAACGAGCAGCGATCACTCCCGGAAACCGATGCGTTTCACCTGGACACCTACCACGAGTATCAAGTACGGAAGCGCGCTCGGACCGACGATATCGCCACTTGGCTCCTCGCCTGCTTCACCATCGGCGGCTCTTTGGCGCTGCTGGCATTCCTGGCGTGGGTGCTTTTCCTACTATTTCCTTAGTGATCAAAGTTTCCGGCCAGGCCACGATGGGCAGCCAGCGCTGATGTGACGGCACGGTGGACGCCGAGGAATTCGCCACTCGGTTCTCCGACACCATCTCCGGTCATCCAGACCGGCAAGGAGTCACTCACCGGTTGGCCCGCATCCCAATCTGCAGTATTGATGGCGTTGGCGTAGCGCCAACGCTTCACGTCGGCAGTACGCAACGCCAGCCCCGGCAAGACTTCACGGAGGCCGAGAGCCAACCGGGCTTGGGCATCAGTAACGTCCAGATCCCACAGTTGACTGCTGATCTTGTTGTCGGCGTAGGCGGCGAGCCGAACCTGGTCAGAGTCAGCGACTCGATCGACGAACACCTGAGCCCAGCCGTCGTGCTCTTCAGGCACATCACCGACCGGCAGCGAACCCTCCGCCAGCAACACCAGGCGTTGCGTGTACTGCGCGGTTCGCCAGGGGTCTGGAACAGTCAAGCCGCTGCGGTCGAACAACTGTACGGTCTGCGGCAGTGGTGGGGTGAGGACGACTGCATCCACGTCAATGCCGGGAGCGTTCCCCCACAGGTGCAGTCGGACACCGCCGGTCGATGGCTGAGACAGGTGAGTGACTAACCCCTGATGGCGTTCGAACTGCTGCGACACTTTCGCAATCCGAGCAGACGCTGCGGCCGTGATCTGTACGTCGCACCAACCATCAGCCGCGGACCCGACTTCTGCCGCATCACCCAGCAGCTCCTGCAGCACGGCGGACTGTTGGACACCAACCCGACAGGTCCGCACCGAGGTAGGCACCAACTCCCCCAGCAAGGGCCGCGCCGATAGTCGACCGCCGAGCCGCTTGGCCTTGTCTACGATGACGGGTTGCACACCATTGGCAGCCAGTCGCTGGGCCAGGACGAGTCCCGCTATTCCGCCACCCACGACACCGATGCGAGGACTGGTCATGTGAGTAGCCTAGTGCTGACTACTCTGGTCATCCTGACCACTCTGGCCACCCTTCGCTGACTGGCTCACAACCAGTTCACTATTCCTACGTCTCTACTTTTGTAGGCCTAGTCGTCCATGAGGGTTCGAAAGACCCGACTTATCTTCTTCTCATCCAAGCGAAACGTTCAGCGGTTAGACAATCGCACCGGAGTTAGATCGCACTGAAGTGCGCAAAGAGAACACCTGCGACTACAAGAACAATCACAAACATGAAAATAGGCCATGGCTGTTTTTGGAAATCCTTGGCGAAGGCCGTGTCGTGCTCATCCTGCGGTATGTCCTTAGACAGCAGTTGCAGCCGCCGAACGGTGCCGAGTCCAACGATCAAGATGAACAGACCGATTACTGCTGAGCCAACGAAAGCACTACCCGGACTCGGCAGATTTTCGCTGGCTAACACCATCAGCCCCAAGACAAACCACAGAACTACCGCAATGAGCCACACGCTGATAAATATGACTTGATCCCGCACGTAACTGAGAAAAGCCTCTGATTTCATCTGACAAGCCTCCTTGGCGACTTTCGACTCCGGACGGAGTGATGCAAGCCTGACGCATTTCGTAAACGAGATCAGCGGACGCGCCGACAACCGTGCTAAAAAGCCTCTCAGCCTCGCGCAGTGTCGTGAGGCTGAGGATGGTGCCGGAAGTACATCTTCGACTCCTGCAATACCTCAAACTAACTTCGGAGTGTCAAGACCTCAACCGCCGCTATCCCCGTTCCTCGTGGTCAAAAGTAGCGTTCCAAGCGTCAGCCTTAGCCATCACGATGTTCATTGGCCCATTGAGCTGGTTTACCGAAGAAGAGGGAAACAAAACCGAGGAAGAGCAGCGCAGTGAACGCATTCTGAAGAAGGTCATCGACACCTGTCTCGAATAGTGTGGTGTCGGCAGACCCCGTTACGAAAAGAATTTGCCCCGCCATACCTATCGCGAAATAGATAGTGCCAGTCAACCGCACGGCTGGAAGGTACTCACTGCGATAGAGCAAGAATCCAAACATGAAAGTCAGGACGGCCATGGTAGTGAACACAAAAGTTCTCGATGCGAACTCCTCATAAATGGCATCCAGAGTTGATTCGCCGCCCAAGCCCGCAAAACCCTCATCCAACCTACTTTGCACAGCTACCGGACTGGCCCGCACGAGTACGTCGTGCAGGCTTTGCATGACTAAAGTTGCCGCCTGCATAAAGCAAAGCGTTGCCAACGCGACGAACTGCCAAGGACGTTTATTCACATCTCGAATGTACTCTTTACATTAGGGCCTAGGACACTTAGCAGAGCCAAATACGAGAACTAGTAGTTATTGGGACTCCCCAAGCGAGATATTGATGCCAAGGGGTCCCAGTCGCCCAGCGCACTATGTGGCCTGTGGTGATGGCATTAGTGTTTCCAGTCGGTGATCGTCATTCTGGCTTGGGTCAGCGTCCTAAGGCGTGCGGACAATCTGCTCAGGCGTGTGCTTTCTACGCCATCTTGTACTCATGAGCGAGCCTTGCTCCCCAGCAACGGGTATCAGACTCTCAAATGACCCGGACCAACCAGAAGGCTCCGGCTCACTCCGACATCTCTCCTAGCGCGAACCAGCATCAGACGACACCTCGCTAGGACGACCCTCGCCTAGGAAGGTGCTGCTTTGCGGCGGGACAGTGCGTCAACGCTGGCCGCGACCAGCAGCACCAGTCCGGTCACGATGAACTGGATGCCAGCTTGGCTAGTGATCAATGGCAGCCCGTTGGCGATAACACCCACGACCAAACCACCAAGTACCGCATCACTGATCTTGCCGCGACCACCGAACAAGCTGGTGCCACCGATAACAGCAGCACCAACCGCAAACAGCAGTGTGGTGGAACCACCGGTGGTGGGTGAGATCGAGTTGTCGCGGGAGGCGAACAGAATGCCCGCAACCGCTGCCAGGGTGGAACAGATCATGAAGCAGGTGATCTTGATTCGACTGACGTTGATGCCTGCTCGACGAGCGGCCTCGGAGTTACCACCCACTGCATACACGTGCCGACCGAAGCCAGTGCGCGCCAGCACGAAGGTGAGCACGATCATCAGCAGCAGGATCAACGGGATGATGTAGGGCACCCCCTGAATGCTGGTGATGTCGGGTCTGCGGGAACGCTCTTGGTTTAGCAAGAAGGTCGCCACCCCACCAAGGATGATCAACGTTGCTACCTTAAACACCCACACCGATACCGCTTCGTGAGTCAGGTTTTGGGCGATCCGCCGGCGCAGTCTTAGGCCCGAAATCGCAATGTATCCGATCACTACGACCGCAAAAAGAATCCAGCCAGCCAGCGGCGTCAA
This sequence comes from Actinomycetes bacterium, assembly GCA_022599915.1. NCBI lineage: Bacteria > Bacillati > Actinomycetota > Actinomycetes > Actinomycetes bacterium. Next base: position 110,957 of record JAHZLH010000001.1, on the reverse strand, counting down.
GTTGCGGTTCTGAACGGCCAAGACGAACTCATCGTTGATACCGATGGTTCCGCCTTCACCGATGATCAGCAGCATCAGTCCTTGCAACGCGAGGAACATTGCCAGCGTTACAACGAACGATGGAATCCCCAGTTTCGCCACCAGCAGGCCGATAAATAAGCCGATGAGTAGACCCGTGACCAGGCAAGCCGACAATGACAACAGCAACGGCCACCCGTTTTGCGTCAATGTCACGCCCAGCACCGCAGCTGATGTACCGGCGGCAAAACCTGCCGACAGGTCGATCTCGCCAAGTAGCAGTACAAAAACCAGGCCCATGGCCAGCACGATGATCATCGCGGCCTGCGACATCAGGTTGGCGAAGTTAAACGCGGAAAAGAACGTCTGTCCCTGCAGCGAAGTGAACAAAACGACCAACACCAGCAAACCCAAGACCGCGGGCAGCGAACCCAGGTTGCCTCCGCGGACCCGGTCAACATATTCAGTGAACGCCCCGCGCAGCCCGTCGGACGAAGTCGGGTGCTGGGTCGCAGTATCGGTACTCATGCGCCCTCCCCGTTCGTGGCAGGCTGCAGACCAATATCACCGCTACGGCCGGCCGTGATGAGTTCCACAACTTGGCCGTGGCTCACCTCGCTGGCCTCCACTTGGGCTGCCATCTGTCCCAAATACAGCGCGGCAATGTTGTCGGCTACTTCCATGACGTCGACCATGTTGTGAGAGATCAAAATGACGGCCAGACCAGAGTCGGCGAGCCGTTTCACCAAGCTGAGCACCTGTTCGGTCTGCGCAACGCCCAGAGCCGCGGTGGGCTCGTCCAGAATGACCAGTTTGCTGTTCCACAACACCGCTCGCGCGATCGCCACAGTCTGGCGCTGACCACCAGACAGACGAGACACCTGTTGACGCACCGACTTCAGGGTGCGAACACTCAAGCCATCGAGCGTTTCTCGTGCACGCCGCTCCATGTCGTCTTCGTTGAGGATGATGCCGCGCTTCTCTTCGCGGCCGAGGAACATGTTGTGAACGACGTCAAGGTTGTCGCACAACGCCAGGTCTTGATAAACGACCTCGATGCCAAGCCGGTTGGCGGCTTTCGGATCATGAACGTGAACCTGGTTGCCTTCGAAGCTGTAGTCGCCGTCGTCAAAGGGATAGATTCCGGCGATGCCCTTGATCAAGGTGGACTTACCAGCGCCGTTGTCGCCTACCAGCGCAGTGACTTTGCCGGAGTAGACGTTGAGGTCCACACCACGCAGCACTTCCACCGCGCCGAAAGACTTGCGGATCCCTTTGAGTGCCAAAAGGGGTTCTGCCGAACTGCCCGCCATGATTGTCTCCAATCGGAAGTGTCCTAGGAAAAGCGTGTGCGGTGGGGCGCCCAGCTGGACACCCCACCGCACACAGCGGGATTAGGAAACCCCGTACTCCTCACAAGCCTTCTTCAGCTCGTCAGTAGTACACAGGTTCTCCGCGGTGGTGAAGCCGTCAGCAACGACGTCCTTCACGTTCTCCGGGAAGATGGCCTGCGGCACGAGTAGCACAGCGGACACCTCTTCACCGGTCTCGGTATCTTCCACCGAACCGTTCACACCGGCGGGCTCTTCACCCTTAGCGATTGCGGCAGCGAGTGCAGCTGCAGCTTCAGCCTCAGCCTTGATCGCCTTGTAGACGCTCATGCACTGGGTGCCGAGCAGCACGCGCTGCAGACCCTCATCAGTAGCGTCCTGACCAGTGACCGGCACCTTGCCCGCTACACCGTTCTTGTCCAGTACCGCGATGGTTGCGCCACCGAGGCCGTCGTTAGCAGCGGCAACGCCGATGAAGTCGCCATCAGCTTTGGTATACATCTGCTCAAAGATCGTGCCGGCCTTGGTGTTATCCCAATCGGGCACAGCCTGATCAGCAGCGATGGTGTAACCAGCCTCAGTGATGACGGCTTCGTAACCTTCCTTGAACAACGTGGCATTGTTGTCGGTCGGCGAGCCATTCAGCAGCGCCACCGGGCCGTCGTTGTTGCCATTGTCCTGCATGCACTGGACTAGGCCTTCACCAATCTTCTCGCCAACTGCCACGTTGTCGAAAGACACGTAGTACTCAGCGTCGCCGCCAAGGGTAAGTCGGTCATAGTCGATGGTCGGAATGCCCTGATCCTTGGCTTTCTTAGTGCACGCGGCTCCTGATTCGCTGTCCAGGTTGACGATCAGCAGTACCGACACGGGCTTATTGATCATCTGGTCGCATAAGGTGGCGAACTTGGCCTTGTCTCCACCAGCGTTCTGAATATCGACCTCAACACCTTCAGCGGCGAAAGCCTCTTCCAGCAGCGGCCGGTCGTTGGTTTCCCAACGGTCCGAAGTGGCACTGTCGGGCAGAATCACGCCCGCAGTACCGGCATCGGCATCCGTTCCACCACCATCGCTGTCGTCGGAGCTACTACACCCCACGACTACAAGAGCAGCGGCGGCCAGACCCACCAACGCTCCCAATTTCTTTGATCTCATCATCAGTACCTTTCATTAAGCAAACCGGCATAAGCCGACAACAATCATGAATCTAGCGAAAACGGGGAATGACCGCGTGGATGGCGCAGTCCGCATATCTTACTGAGCCGAATCGATGTCTTTCCGTGATGGTCCCATGGGTATTTGTCCGAATTCCATGATCGACCGTGGAGACGAGACGTGCGGGTCTTTGACACTCTGCGCGAGATTTGTCCGACAACGTCCAACACGAATGATCAGGAATGCTGACATCGCCGGGTCGGGTGTGACTCTTTCGTCGGACGTCGAATGCTGGGTAAATCGCGTCCCGTGCGTAGGCGACAAGTAGGCCTCAAGACCGATGGCCGGGCGACCTACTATTGACACCTTTGCTTGCTGTTGATGGCATCTTCCAGATTCACGAAGGTGTCCTCGGGCAGATTCCCACGTTGCGACAACCGCTCTGCATCCTGGTTTACGGCAGCCTGGCGCTGGACTTTGTCTACTTGCAGCGCGAACTCATCAAAAGTGAACATGTACTCACCTTCATCGCGGCTGTGGGCTTTCTGGCTATCTCGGCTGCCACTGACAACCTTCGGGACTTGTCATCTTTCGCTTCCTTGCTAGAACAGCCTGGTGCTGCCAAGCCACTGGAGGTGATGTCCTTTCTATTGGAGGACACCGCCAAACTCATCGGCATCCTGCTGTGGCTGGGATACGCGGTACGAAAAGCAGCTCAGTTCCTGCGGTCCTGCTCTGACTAACCGGTCGTTGCCGACAACAGCAACGCTGGCGATTAACCCGGGCTGGCGTCGGATTGCAGCACTGAGCGATGGTGAAGAATCCGCAGCGCTACTGCGGTCACCACCATGAGCGTTGCTCCAATCCAAATGGTGGGGATCGCACCGATCTGTTGAATGCTCCATCCCCACGAAAAGGCCGCCAACGGAGAAGCGAATGTGGCGGCCATTGCCAACACCGCTATTCCTTCCATCGCCATGCCTTTGGGCATGGCAGCGACCGCAGCTCCCTCGTTCATTGAAATGACCGTTGCTCGCAGCGCGCCGAAGCCGATTCCGATCAGTACCCACACGGCTAATTCCGGGATGCCGGACAGCAGTGGTGTGCTGGCCGCAAAGGCGTACAACAAAACGGCAATCCCAAGTGCCGCCAACAGGGCACCCACAACGTCCTTGCGGCCACTGGACTCGATCTTATCCACCACTCGAGGCGTGAGCAGTTTGCCCAGCGACATACCTGCCAACACGATCCCAGCTCCAGAGGGCACCGGATTGTGATCGACATCGTTCAGGATCGGCACGATCAACATGGCGAACGGAAGCGTGAACATCACGGTGGATACCGCAACCAGTGCAACTAGGCGTAGCCGAGGGTTTTCGGCTGTATTTCGCAACGTACTGCGCAACGGATGCGGGGGTACCACAACTTCAGGTGCTTCCTCACTCGGTTCCACCCGAAAGGCCACGACGAGCAATGGCAAACCCATGACGCCACACAGCAAGATTCCGATACCCGGGCCCACCAGATGGATCAGCGCACCGCCTACCAGTAAGGAAACAGCACCAGCGATACCCGCGACAGCTGCTCGGCGGGAGTTTGCGTGCGCCATCCCACCACCGAGGTAAGCCTTAGTCATCAGGGGCGATACCACCCCCAGCAGACCCGCGATCACCCCGAGAAATGGGGCGAATATGAACAGTAGTGTGGTGTGGCTGTCGATGGTCAAGACCAACACTCCCAGCACCAACCACAGCGTTGAATGCGCGACACTTACCCAAGCCCATGTTCTTAGCGCCCCCCAACGTTGCGCGAGCGGCAACGCACGGATAGCCGTGAATCCCGCAAACAGCGTGGTGATGGTGATGTAGAGGCCGGTGTCGAAGCTGCCGTCTTCTTTTCCGCCCTCCAAAGTCGTGGCAGACGTAGCACCCAAATGACCCACAAGCCCACCAGCAACGACCATCCCGATCGCAATCAGATACAGCCGCTGCCTTCGGCGCACCTCTGGGCTGATCTCGCTCATGCGCCTAGGTTAGGGCGCGACCGTACCCGATGTGCTCGGCACCGACTCAGCAGTACGGATATCAGCCGATTGCTTGTTCCCTGATCCAGGTATCTAGGCGATAGGTGCTGCGGCAGTCGACTTCGTTGTAGTCCCGGATGCCCGCCAACTTCGCTTGTGCGGTGGCGCGCAGCTCTGCTGCTCGTTGCGGATCGTGCTCAGCTTCGGCCAACAGATCCAGGTATTCCTCGTAGTCCACGACCGAATCGCCAGCGGTCTGCACGTCCTCGTCACGCACGAGCCCATATAGCGGCTCCAACTTCTTTAATGAGTAGGAGCGTTGCGAAACTCGGAAGCTCCTACGGAAGATCTTCTCTAGATCAACCAGCCGACCTTCGTCGAACCATTGCTGGATCTCCACCTCACAGATCTGGTGTTCTTCGGCGAGTTTGCGCAGTTTGGTTTGTTCATAGTTGGCGTAGTGGTAGATGTGCAGGTCCGGCCAACGATCAATGCGCTGCTGCAGCTGCGCCACGAAGTCGGCCAGCATCGCCTTCTCTTCCGCTGGGGTGTGCGCCCACAGCGCAGTGAACTCTTCGCAGCCGTCAACTGCGGTGAGGTAGCCGAACAGATACTCCAGACCGGCGTCCCCAGGCGCGAAGGGATCGCCTTCGATGTCGAACCAGACATCACCCTCACTGCGCGGTGGCAACTTGGCCACACCACCACGAGCAAAGAACTCAGCCGACACCGATCCGACTGGGTCTGCCTCGCTGCGACCAGCGTCTTGCACCGACTGCAGTCTGGCTTGGCTGCGCAACTTGTCAAAGACTCCCACTGACACCTTCGCTGGCCGCTGACTGGGATCGGCGGACCCCAATGCCTCAACGGTGGTGATGCCTGTCTGCCGCAGCGACTTGATTTGGTTGCCACGGATGCCGTGGATCAGGGACAGGTCGCGGGCTTCATCGCGACCTGCCGCGCAGGTTTCTCGCCACCGGCAGCTACCGCAGGCTGATCGCTTATCCGCCCACAGCGGATCGGGTACCGCTGCCGGGACCGCCAGCCGTTGCTCCATCTCAGCGCGTAACTGCCGCATCTGCTCCAGATAGTCCGCGACAGCGTGACTGGAGATCTCGTCAGTACCCAGCCAGACGTGCATGTCTGTCGGCATGGGGAATCCGAGTCGCGCCACTTGATCGCTGTAACTGGCCAACTGCACGAGCGCAGCCTCTTTGACTGACTTCGCGAGTTTGGTGTCGTACACCTCGTAGCCATCGTCGGTCCGCATCAGGAAGTCGGAGTACCCCAGAAACTGACCGTCGAAGAAACAGCCTTGATAGATCACCTCAGCTCCTGTGACCATCGCCCGTCGGGTTTCGTCCGCGGCAGCAACGAAGCCAGCGATCCCAGCGGTACGGTCAGGTGAATCCACCTCCACCACGTCATATTGCTGTTGCAGTCGCTGCAGTATCCGCTCCTCATGCCGGATGCCATGCTTGCCGGCCAGCGCAACCATGCCCTCAGCTTCGACGGGCTCCACCTCCAGTAGGTCTGCTCGGTAAGCGATGTTCATCTCGGTGGCGTGCTCGCAATCCAACAACAACGTCAAATCACTGGCACTGAACACCCATTGGCTGTCGATGTACTGCACGATCCTCCCGTCACCTCTCCGCACCCAGCACCACTACTTGAATACCTAGCCGGCTACTCGAACTCAGCTATTCGCATTCAGGTATTCGAATACCTACTCATCCTTCTTGTCGTTTCTATCAACTAGGTCCGACAACTACACACGGCACCCAGCCAGGTACTTCCGGTTGTTCCTCGCGGGGACCTGCGCCATAAACTCGCACCAGCAACTGATCGTAAGGACTTAGCCCGCTGTTGGGCATAGGGTTCTAAGATGACCGTCCGCCGCGTCGACGCTCGTCTACGACCCGCCACTCTGCTCATCACTGCCGCTGCTGCCGGACTGCTACTTTCCTCGCTTACCCCGGCCGCCGGTAATGGCACCGCCCCAAGCACTGCACCTGCTGCTGTCGACAAGAAGGTTTCCGGTGACGCTGAAGTCCAAATCACCAAAGTGAAATCGAAGAAGGGTGGGCTGCGGATCGCGGGCAAGGTCGTCGGCGTCCAAGACAAAAAGGCCAACGTCTACCTCGAACACAAGAAATCCAAAAAGAAAGCCAAGAAGAACAAGAAGAAGTGGCGAATCGTTGTCCGATCTAGCACCAACAACGAGGGCAAGTTCAAACTTCGCTACAGCCACCGGAAAGGCAAATACCGCGTCAAAGCGATCTTCCCCTCTCCCTCCCCTACTCCCAGCCCGACCCCACCCAAGCCGACACCCGCGACACCGGTAGCCCTACCCAAACCGGCACCCTCACCATCCCCCGATCAGGGCCTGAATTGGGTGATTGCGATGGGTGACTCCTACATGTCGGGAGAGGGCGCCCCGTACGCCGGTTACGGACCGCAGACCAACTCCTCAGGTGCCTACGTCGACAAATGGTGGACGCAGATCTTTGGCTCGTCCCTGAAAGAAGTCTTCCCCGGGGACTACAGCCAACCGATTCAACAATCCGGGCTCACTGATCAGCAGCGCCGCCAGTACGACTCACCGCTGTATGGCTGGCTATGCCACCGCAGTGGGACGGCATCCATGTATTGGGGCGATCACACTATCGCTGCACTGAACCTGGCCTGCTCTGGCGCAACCTCCAACACCCAAGTCGATACCGGCAAACCTGGCGTCGACTTCCAAAGCGGAACCTACAACTCTCCCGTGGGGCCAGTCGATGTATTGGGACAAGCCGCCCAGCTGCAGAAGTTCGCTACCAAAGCCAAGAAGAGTGGTGACAGCATCGAATACATCTTGTTGTCCATCGGCGGCAACGACATCGGCTTCGACCCGATCGTCACGCAATGCGTGACCTGGTATGTCGAACTTGATGTTCGCAGTTGTGGCTCCAACTCCGGCAGTCTGCTCAATAAGCAGTACAACGGCGGCAACGGCCTGCTCGGCATCAAGGACGCGGTGGTCAACTCGGGCAAGAACATCGTCAAGGCGATGCGCGCCGCCGGTTACAAAGACGGCTCCTACACCATCCAACTGGCTGCCTATCCGATCGGGGTCACCGACAACGCCGGGTTCGAACAACAGTTCACCGGTTACCCCAAACGACAGTCCTACTGCGGTATTGGACTCGACGCCGCAGATTTGGACCTCGTCGCGGGTGGATTCAAGCAACTGCTGCGGCAACGCAGCATCGAGGGCGCAGCCTCACTGGCCACGACCTACCCCAACTTGGGTATCCGTGTGGTTGATGCCTCGGACGCGATGACTGGCCATGACCTGTGCAGCGCCAAATTGTCCTACCCACAGATCAGCACTAGCGGTACCAACACCTTGCACCCGGACTGGTACGGACCAATGGGCGGCAGCACTGCTGCCTGGCTGAGCCCGGTCTGGGCGTGCGCTGAGGTGGGTCTGTTGTGTGGTTTCAGCACGCTGTACAACGAACTTCCGCGGCTGATGACAGCGATGGACTGTAACGCTGACAGCAGCGGGAAATGCAGCAACAGTTTGGCCAAGAGCAACGTGCAAGATCTAGCGCTACATCCCAGCTACTTTGGTCAGCGTGCCCTGTCCAGCTGTCAGCAGGCGGCCACCGATCAACCTGATCGCCGGGTAATTAGGTGCACGCCACCCAGTACACCTGGCTCGTTGGACCCCGTCGGCCGACCTAAGATGAACATCCAGGACACCGGGCGACTGCAGTAGTCTCGTCCGAGGTCGGGACCAGTCAACACTTCCGCATGCCCTACTGCGACGCTGCCCACAAAATTTTTTCTTTCTCCTGGCCTATCCGTCCAGTGATTTGACCTCGACCGCAATTCCGACGCTTTCCCGCGGTGATCTCAGTTAGACCATCGCTATTCGCAGCCGAGTTCCGCTTCCGCTGCGTTATCGACAGCCATATCTCGTCGTGGTGCACGTGCGGCTCGTGCCAGCGAATGCAGCTCTGCCATTTCTGCCGCAGCAATCACTCAAGGAGCGCCTGCGCCTGCCGATACCTGCACCAAGGCAGGGAGAATTATGCGGCGCAGCACAATCCTGATGGCAGCCACGATAATTGCGGTTTCAAGCCTGGCGGCATCCCAACCAGCTATCGCTGAACCGGCCCGCGCCAGCAGCAATAGCTTTCAGTATCTGATGACCCAACCCGAGGATTCCGCCCTCCCGGTCCGGTGGGATCCGTGCCGCACCACCACCTGGCAGTGGAAGTCCAGCAGGAAGGTTGACCGCAAACTCACCAGAAAAGCCTTCCGTAAGATCACGGCCGTCAACGGCATGAAGTTCCGTCACAAGAAACAGGGTGGCGCGGATATCGTCATTCGGTTCGCATCGTTGCCGAACGGTGAGGCAGGCCGCGGCGGTTACGGCTCCCGCGGCTGGGACGGCTATCTCCATGTACCGACCGGTGGAACCGTCACTTACCACGTGGAGAGCAAGCGCTACGCCAAACGAGACCGACTGCACCTGATGATGCACGAGATTGGCCATGCAGTCGGACTGCACCATACCGATAGCTCGCGGGACATCATGAAGATCGGCAACTACAAGCTAGGCACGAAGTTTGGTCCGGGTGATCGCGCCGGGCTTAAGGCACTTACCCGTGGTGGTTGCGTCGAACTACCCGAGACCGCCGCGCACATATCGGCCACCGATACCGGCAACGGCACTAACGTGACCTGGCACTATCCCGGCAGCTATCCGGAGTTAGTTGATTCAGTCAGCGTCAAGGTGGGCTCGGAAAAGACCCAGCTATCGAGCCATTCCGGTACTGCCGCAGTGGCAACTTCATGTAGCCCTGGTGAACAAGTCTCGGTGCAGTTGACCTCGCCATACGGCACCACCACCGGCTACGGACACTGCTAGCTCTACCGCGGCAGCAGTGTCGATAGCAGCAGCTTGTAGCTAAGCCTTACCTGAGCGCGTCGCATTCGTGCTCCAAGTCGGTGCATACCGATAAACCGCAGCTGACTGGGCGCTAGCGTGTCTCCCCGGTGGTTGAGGAGTAGGTGGAGCTTTGCGTCGGGGTCAGCAGGACTTCCACACTGACCGCAATCCCTAGATCCTCGCTCAACTGATCCGCCAACGACTGCGAATCCGGCAGCTCTTCCGCCCCCTCCAGCCGAACGGTCACCTCGGTGCCACTGGTAGTAGTTTGGATGATCGCCAAGTCAGGGGCGTTCTCTGCGACCCAGTCAGTCACCGTACGCGAAGCTGTTGCCTGATTCGCCGACTCCTGCAGCACGCCCTGCGAGGTGAACAGCAGCGGCAACATGATCACCATTGCCGCGGCTAGCACGGTACCGGTCGTAATCGCGATGCTGGTGGCGTTGGATCGTAGCCGTTGGATCGACGCCCAACCGCCAAGGACGAATATGCCGGTCGCTGACAACAAGATGGCCACGAAGTTCGTCAGGAATAGCAGGAAAGCACCCCACGCCATAGCGAAGGCGCCAGCTTCCAGCGTCAAACCCACCACTCCCAGCGGTGGTACCAACGCCACCGCGATCGCCACCCCAGCGAGACCGCTTGCCACTCGGTTGTTGATCGTGGCGAAAGCACCGGCAGCGCCTGCCGCAAGCGCAATCGCCATGTCGATGACGTTCGGCGAGACTCGACTGGTGATCTGGGTATTGATCTCCAGCGGAATGGTGCCTGGGGTCCACTTACCGATAACGACCGCCAGCAGGATGGCAGCCCCGACTCCACCAGCTACCAACAACAACGAAGAGATCAGCCGCGATTTTCGACCGTTCACGATCGCACCGGCCGCTCCCAGAATCGGGGTCATCAACGGTGCCACGAGCATCGCGCCGATCACCACAGCAGTCGAGTCCTGCAAGATGGCATAGGTCGCGATCGCAACGCTGAGCACAAGCATCACCCACCAGGATCCCAACTTGGCAGCCCGGTCCGGCGGCTCGAAATACAGTCCGCCGGCGATCCGGTTTCGTTCATCGGCGCCGAGGTCAACCGAAAGCATCCAGTGCTTCCCGATTTTCGCCAACGTGTCCGTATCGACATCGGTGGTGTCTTCGCGACGACGCAGCCCATAAGCAAGACTGACCCCGCCCAACAACAGCAGGACGATGGCCGCCGTGCCGATGATGGCTTGGATCACTGCACCCGGCAACAAAATCAGCATCACGCCAAGCGAGAACTGCACACCCGCTGCAATGACATCCATCACCACCGACGCACTGCGACGCAACAGCAATCGCAGGCCGGCGCCGGCACCACGCAACAGCAGATAGATACCGATAAAGGTCAACATCAAACTGACGCCATCGGCTATCAGCAATACCGACAGTCCCGTGAATAGCGACAACAACCCGAGGGCCACCCCGTTGACGCCGGTATCTGACCAGTGCCTGATCACCAGCCACAACTCGGTCAGGCCGAAGACCATCAGACCAATCGCTACCCCCGCACGAACAATGGGGGTGGACAGGTCGGGCGTCAACAAGATGAAGACCCCTACGGCCATCATCAACACGCCTTTAGTGGCTGCCGGATTCAGATAGAAGACCCAGCTGGGACGTTCGGTCGTCGGCTCAGGCTCGGCAGTAGCCACTGATTTACTCTCAGATGACGACGATTCACGCTGCGACTCGACCATGCCCCCATTCTTGGCTGTCGGCCGGATGGTTTCTGGCACCGTAGCTTCTCGGAGTGTCGGCCACCGGGCGGCGGCGTCTCCCGCATCGATAGGCTGCCGTCATGACAAGCCGGGTGCTGGCCGGACCAGCGACACAGATTGATTCGCTGCCGCTACCGAAAGATCAACTGGTAGCAGGGGCTCCCAATGCCGGAATGCTCGACTTTGGCACTGCTGGGTTCGCCTGCGGTTTGTGGGAACATAGTGAGGGGGTATCCACGGATGTGGAAGCAGACGAAGTTTTCGTGGTGTTGTCCGGGCGAGCCCGTATCGAAATCGTCGGCCAACAAGACTTGGAGATTGAACCAGGCAACGTCGTGTTACTGGAAGCCGGCGCTGAAACCACCTGGCACGTCACCGAGCCGCTGCGCAAGTTCTGGGTGACCGCGACCGGCTAATCGGGTCAATCGCCATGGACCGAAGTATTCGCACTTACCACGCTCGCGGGGGTCGGTCACAGCCAAAAGCGGTGCGGGCAGTCACTGATCTGCTCCCCCGCTACGGCGTCTCACCCTCCGGGGATCCACTGACGCCAAGTGAACTCTTCGATCCGCCTCTGCCGGCCGTGGTGGAGTTTGGTTCGGGCATGGGCGATGCGACGGCAACGATGGCTGCTGACGACCCGGCGACTGGCATCATCGCCGTCGAAGTGCATACCCCGGGCGTGGGTCGGCTCCTGCGTCGCATCGATAACGCGGGTCTAACCAATGTGCGAGTTGTCCACGGTGATGGCGTGTTGTTCTTACACGAGCGGGTTCCGCCGGGGTCGCTGGCTGGTTTTCGCTGTTTCTTTCCAGATCCTTGGCCGAAGAAGAAACACCACAAGCGGCGCCTGATCCAGCCAGAACTACTGCGGCTGATCGTGTCGCGGCTGGCCCGCAGCGCTCCAGTGCACTTAGCCACCGATTGGGCCGACTACGGCGAGCAAATGATCGAGGTGGTGACAGCGGAACCGGACCTCGATGTCGTCTTCACCGGTGCTGGTGACTGCCCGCTGCCCCGGCCGGAAACAAAGTTTGAGGCAAAGGGCAAAGCCAAAGGCCACCAGATCTGCGACATCGTCGCCTACCGGAAGTAGTGCTTTTCGTTTTCGCACGCATTACCGGCGAATAACCGCCAAACTGAGGCCATGTCCGCACCCATAGAAGACTATGCACTCATCGGCGACCTCCATACTTCGGCACTGGTGTCGCGTGCGGGTGCGATCGACTGGTTGTGCTTGCCGCGACTGGATTCCGACGCCGCATTTGCGTCACTACTAGGCGACGAGAGCAACGGGCATTGGACCGTTCGACCCACCGAACCTGTCACCAGCATCACGCGCAAGTACATCGAAGGCACTCTGGTGCTGGAAACCACCATGAACACGAAGTCTGGCTCGATCACCGTGACCGATTTCATGCCGATTCGGGAAAACCATCCGACGATCTTTCGGATCGTGCGCGGGGTATCCGGCACCGTCACTGTGGGCTCGGAGATGGCGCTGCGGTTCGGTTACGGCCGGATCACCCCCTACTACACCGACTCGGCAACTGGGGTTCACGCCCAAGCGGGACCCGACGCGGTGCTGTACGTGACTCGGGCCAAGACCTGGCTAGCAGATAAGAACATTCACAGCGAGATGACTGTGCGGGAAGGTGAAACCTATGCGATGCAGGCAATTTGGTATCGCCCCTGGGACAAGGCACCGCTGCCCCGGGAACCGTTCGCTGCGGAACGAGTGACGGAAGCCTGGTGGAAGGAATGGTCTGGTCGCGCCACCTACCGCGGCCCTCACGAGCATGCGGTGGTTCGGTCGCTGATCACGCTCAAGGCCCTGACGTATCTGCCCACTGGCGGTGTTGCCGCGGCGGCCACCACGTCGCTGCCGGAAACGCTGGGCGGAGAACGAAACTGGGACTACCGCTACACCTGGCTACGGGACGCCTCCATGACCTTGCAGTCGCTATTGCTGGAGGGCTATCGGGAAGAAGCCATGGCGTTTCGCGGTTGGTTACTGCGGGCAGTGGCTGGTGACCCCCAGGACATGCAGATCATGTACAGCCTGACCGGTAAACGTCATCTCCCGGAGTTCACCTTGGACTGGTTGCCGGGTTACGAAAACTCCGCGCCGGTACGAGTCGGCAATGGTGCTGCCGATCAGTTCCAGTTGGACGTCTATGGCGAACTCAGCGATGCGGCATATATGGGCCGACGGATCGGCTTGGTCAGTGCCAAAAACCCCGGTGCCGCCTGGAAACTGCAGTTAGCGACGGCGCGGTTTGTCGCAAAGAAGTGGCGGGATCCGGACGAAGGCATTTGGGAAGTTCGCGGCGGTCAGCAGCACTTCACCTACTCCAAGGTGATGGCCTGGGTGGCTGTTGATCGGATCTTGAAATCCGTCCGCGACTTCGGTTTCGACGGCCCCGAGGATGAACTGGCCGCGCTTGCTGACGAAATCAAAACCGACATCCTGACCCACGGGGTGGATCCGGATCGTAACTGCTTCACCCAGGCCTATGGCAACAAAGCGATGGATGCCAGCCTGCTGATGATTCCGCTGGTGGGTTTCCTGCCCCCCGACGACGAACGGATCATCAACACGGTTCACGAGGTGGAGAAGGAGCTGTCCCACGACGGCTTGTTGTTGCGGTACCTCACCCACGAAACTGATGACGGCCTATCCGGTGAAGAGGGCACTTTCCTGATCTGTTCGTTCTGGCTAGTGCAGTGTCTGGCCAAGATTGGCGAGCGCGACAAGGCGGAGAAGTTGTTCGACAAACTGTGTTCGCTGACCAATGATGTGGGTTTGCTCAGCGAGGAATACGACCCGAAAGCGGGCCGGATGCTGGGCAACATGCCACAGGCATTTTCCCACATCGGCCTGATTGGGGCTGCGCATGCGCTGCGGCCGCCGCAGGACGGGAACTTCCGGCTACCGCAGGACTGACCCTGGAGTAGTGGCGGCAGTTCACCCGGTCGGTGGTTCACCGTGATGGTTCCCGGGCAGTTACTGCGGATCGAGCCACGGCTCGTGCCAACTGTCCACTCCCGCGAGTAGTTGGTCCGCCTCCTTGGGTCCCCACGACCCTTGCTGATAACTGACAACTGGTGGCCGGTCATCCAAAAGTGGCTGCACGATCCGCCAGGTTTCCTCGACCGCATCTTGCCGAGCGAACTGGCCGTGGTCTCCGGCGATGGCCGCGGTCAGCAGCTGCTCATACGGGGTAGGCCCAGCACCACCCTCGCTGGCGAAATCCATATCCAGATGGATCGGTCGTGTCCGCTCCCCTTCGGCTGACTTGGCGACCAGTCGCAACTGGGCACCAGGGTCGGGATCGATCCGCAACACCAACTGGTTGGCATCTTGGCGATGGCTGGCCGCGTGCCGACCGATCGGTGGTGGTCGCCGGAAAACCACCCTCACTTCGGTGACTCGTTCCGGCAATGCCTTACCCGCCCGAATCACGATCGGCACACCGTGCCAGCGCCGATTATCAATGTGCAACTTCAGTGCACAGTAGGTTTCGGTTTCCGAGTCGGGGGCAACCCCGGCCACGTCGAGGTAGCCGTCGTACTGACCGCGAACATAGTTGCGCGACTGCGCTGGCGGCATGCTGCGAAATACGTCAGCTTTGCGGTCGTTGATGGCGGTGGCGTCCGCTCCGGCGGGTGGCTCCATCGTCACCAAACTCAACACCTGCAACAGATGGTTTTGCACTACATCGCGCAGTGTCCCCACTGGGTCGTAGAAGGACCCCCGGTCCGCAACACCGAAGTTTTCCGCCATGGTGATCTCGATCGCTGCCACATGATCGCGGTTCCACACCGGCTCTAGGATTTCGTTGGCGAACCGCAGATAAAGGATGTCCTCCACCGCCATCTTGCCGAGGAAGTGGTCAATGCGGAACAGCTGATCTTCAGTGATGTGAGCGTGCAGCGCCTGGTTCAACTCACGAGCCGACTCCAGATCGTGCCCGAACGGCTTCTCGACAATCACTCGCGCGTCTTTGGTCAAACCCGCATCAGCCAGATGACCCACCACCATCGCAAACAGTGACGGCGGGATCTCCAAGTAAAACGCTGGCCGCTGTTTACCCGAGATCGCCTCGGCCACCCGTCGGTAGGCGGCCGGATCACCGAAGTCACCGCTGACGTAGCTGAACCGGTCCATCAACCGCTGAAATACGCTGTCATCGATCGTGACACCAGTCCCGGTGATGGCGCTGCGAGCGTGAGCTGCGAGATCCTGCTGACTCCAGTCGTCGCGAGCCACCCCCACCAACGGGATGTTCAGCAACCCGCGGTCCTCTAGGCGATACAGCGAACCAAAGGTCATCACTTTGGCTAGATCGCCGGAGATACCGAAGATCACCAGGACATCAGCAGGTTGTTCAGGTGCAGCCATTGCTCTCCTCAGAGTTCACCACGGGCATGTCATTCGCTTTCGCTATCCGCCAGCGCCAGCAGACCACGAATAGGAACGGCAAGCCAGTCAGGACGGTGATGTAGCTCGTGCTCCAGTTCGAAGGCCGCTTTTTCAATCAAGAACGCTCGCAGCAACACGTCGGTGGCTTCGCGGTGCTCTACTAGTAGATCGGGACCAATGCGCTGACAGTAGTTGTCTAAGAAACTTCCCCCCGCGACCGCAGACCAGTATCGCGCCGACCGGAAAACCGCGTCTCGGCGCCGCCGCACGTTGTAGCGATCGCAGTACTCTTCCGCTGCTCGCAGTGCCGCATAGTCCAACGAGCGCAACATGGAAGCCACATCCCGCAACGGCGAACGTTTCAGCCGGCGAATCGGCAGCGTTTGCGCACGCAGCCCATCGAAATCAACGACAGTGAAACCTCGGCCATCAAAAAGTGTTTGCCCTAGGTGATAGTTCCCATGAATCCGCATCCGCAGGCCATCGATGTGCAGCCCCTTGACTCGATCCAGCAGCCGGTCCAGGTCTGCTTCTGCCGCGAATAGGGCGGCCGCCAGCGATCCGGTACGCGTATCCAAATCGACTTGGCGCCCCGCCAGTGTGTTCAACGAACGACGCAACCGGTTGCGGATGGATTGATACAGGGACCGCTGATAGTGACTGGTGAATGGCTCGGGCCGCAGGTCAGCATCCACCTCGTTGGTGGCTAGCGCCAAATGCATGTCCGCTGTGGTGGCAGCCAACGTCTCGATGTTCTGCAACATCGCGCCAAACATTTCTTCCGCCAGCTGCGGTGGCTGCGAGGCTCGCAGGAGCGGTGGGATTGAAGTTTCCCGGATCCGCCGCACATGGGTAGTTGGCACCTGTTCGAAGAATGTCCCCAACTGGCGCAGGAAATAGGTCCAGCCATCTTCTTCGTGCGGCACATATCGATGCAGTACCGCGGCCGTTCGAGTTTTCCCGCCGGTCGACACCATTTCCAACGCTCCCAACGTGGGCGCGATCTCGGCGAGGTCGCCAGCTTCGGTGAGGAAACGCCCCAACTCCCAATCTGGACTCACCCCATCCTCGCTGCGGCGGTACAACTTGAGGATGAGTCGATCTCCGTAGGCCACCGTGGAGTGCACCTGGCCACCGCGCAGCAGCCGTGGCCACAACCAGAGGCTGTTTTCCTCGGCAGGAACGTCAGCCAGTTCGGGTTCCAGTTGGCTGGTGGTTAAGGCCCTGATTTCCCCGTGGTCTCCCACCAACGGCTCTCCGGTCAGAATCCGTCGCAACAGTTGCACCGTGAACTGTTCCTCAGCCATCCCATCACAAATCACTCCGGCAAGTGTCCCGTCCACACCAGCCGTTACCCGGATCAAACCGGCGCCGGGATGATCCCGAAGAAACTCCTCGGCATACATATCGGGTAGGAACGTCACTGGCAGCAAGTAGCTGGCTGGCTCCCCGAGGGAGAAACTCACATCGACCACCAGCAGCCGGCCCGGCAGTCGGTTGCCAGCCAGCGGGACCGGATAGTCGTGAGAGATGGAGACGTTGGTGATTCGCCGGCCGGCTCCAGCGAACCAATGACGTTCCGGCAACACCTCCGGAAGCACGTTTTCTATCCGTTCCCGCGAGCGACGATCGTGGAAGAGTTGCTCCCAATCGGTGGTGGTGGTGATACCGGGCAATTCCTCGGAATGAGTCTGATCACCGGGAGCACGCGGTTCCAGACGGAACCAGTAGAACGCATGTGGCCCCAACGTCAACAGATACGGCAGCGCGCCAATCCGGGGAAACTCCGACTCACCGAATAGTTCGACCGGAGTGAAGCCCTCGTAGTCCTGTAGCTCCAGTTCTACGTACTGAGCGAACCGACTGAGGTTAACGACCACAAGCAACGTTTCGTCGTCATCGGAGCGCAAGAAACACAACACTTGGCTGTTACTCGGCAGCAGAAACTCGATATCACCGGTACCGAAGGCTGGATGTTGCTGCCGTATCTGGATGAGTCGCCGCATCCACAGCAGCAGTGAGTTGGGGTTGCGTTCCTGCGACGCCACATTGACCGACTCATAGCGGTATTCCGGATCGATATTCACCGGCAGGTACAGCTGTTGCGGATTGGCTGGCGAGAATCCGGCGTTGCGGTCGCCCGACCATTGCATCGGTGTGCGGACCCCGTCCCGGTCGCCGAGATAGATGTTGTCGCCCATCCCGATTTCATCGCCGTAGTACACGATAGGGGTGCCGGGCAGGGACATCAGCAAACCATTGAGAAGTCGAATCCGCGCCCGATCATTGTCCAAGAGCGGGGCTAGTCGCCGCCGAATTCCTAAGTTGATCCTCGCCCGCTGGTCGGTGGCAAAGACCCGGTACATGTAGTCGCGCTCTTCGTCGGTCACCATTTCCAGCGTCAACTCGTCGTGGTTACGCAGGAACAACGCCCACTGCGCAGACTTGGGGATGTCCGGGGTCTGTTCAATGATGTCCACCAGCGGAAAGCGATCTTCCATCTGAACAGACATGTACATCCGGGGCATCACTGGGAAGTTGAACGCCATATGACATTCGTCGCCTTCACCGAAGTAGTCGCGGGTGTCTTCTGGCCACTGGTTAGCTTCCGCCAACAACATCCGGTTGCTGAATCGCTCGTCGACGTGGGCGCGGAGTTTCCGCAAGAACTCGTGCGTCTCCGGCAGGTTTTCGCAGGTGGTGCCTTCCCGCTCGTATAGGTAGGGCACCGCATCCAACCGCAGACCGTCTACACCCGCCTCTAGCCAAAAGTCCACCACCGACAACACCGCATCGTGTACTGCGGGGTTGTCGTAGTTCAGGTCGGGTTGATGACTGTAAAACCGGTGCCAAAAGTAGGAATTTGCGACTGGGTCCCAGGTCCAGTTGGAGGACTCGAAATCGGTAAAGATAATCCGCGCGTCTTGGTATTTACGGTTGGTCTGACTCCAGACATAAAAGTCGCGCCACTCGCTGTCTGGCGGGGCATTCCGGGCTCGTTGAAACCATTCATGCTGGTCACTGGTGTGATTGATAACCACCTCGGTAATCACCCGCAACCCCCGCGCATGCGCCTCTTGCACGAAGGTTCGAAAGTCGGCCATGGTGCCGTAGTCGGGGTGGATTCCGGTGTAGTCGGAAATGTCATAACCGCCGTCGCGCAACGGCGATGGGTAGAACGGCAACAACCAGATAGCGGTAGCGCCCAGTTCCTGGATGTAATCCAACCGGGACGTCAGACCTTCGAAGTCGCCAATGCCGTCACCGTTACCGTCCGCGAAACAGCGCACGTGAACTTGGTACAGCACTGCGGTGCGGTACCACTCCGGATCGTCCGAGACCTGGACGCCATTAACCAACGTCACCCCCCTAGCCAACCACAAACTACTCGATGGGATGTTGTCCTTCGTGAGTGTCGTTCCAAGCTCGCGGATCTTCTAGCGGTTCGAGGTGAGTGGTGACTTCAGCCCCCGGGATGGCGTTTTGGATGGTTTCCTCCAGCAGGTGGCAGACATCGTGGCCGGTCATCACGTCCCAGTCGCCGGGCACCAGCACGTGCATGGAAATAAATGCTTGTCGACCAGCCCGTCGGGTTTGTAGCCCATGCACCGAGACCTGATCACCAGTGAAGTTGCTAATTATTCCGGTGATCTGGGCGACATCTTTGCTCGGTAGCGCTTGGTCCATGAGGCTGGAGGTGCTTGAACGCAACAGCCGGGCCCCGACGATGATGATGTTGATCGCCACCGCAATCGCGATCAGTGGGTCGAGTACGTTCCAACCCGTGAAGCCGACCGCAAGGACCCCGATCACAACACCGCCGGTGGTCCACAGGTCAGTGAACAGGTGGTGGGCGTCTGCCTGTAACGCCATGCTGTTTTGCTTGCGACCGACCCGCAGCAAGATCACTGCCACGATCGCGTTGAGCACTGATGCGCCAATGGCGATGAAGATGCCTAGACCGATTTCCTCCAGCGGTTGCGGATCTCGTAGCCGCTCTGCTGCCGAGAAAATGATGAGCGTTGCTGCGACACAGATCATTCCACCTTCGACTAAGGCAGAGAAGTATTCCGCTTTACCGTGGCCGAACTGATGACGCCGATCCGGTGGTCGGCTGGCGGCTCGCAGCGCGATGATTGCCACGATTGCCGCGGCGATGTTCACCAGCGATTCCAGCGCATCGGACAACAACCCGACCGATCCGGTGACCAGCCAGGCCGCCAGCTTCATCGTGAGGACGACGAGGCCGACCGCTAGCGATAGGAAACCGTACTTGGACAGGTCAGGAATGGTGTTGTTGTTCTGGTTGCTCATGTGACCAGGTCCGGCTGCAGGTGCTCAGTCCGGTTGTGAGCCAACAGCCACCAGTCGGGGAAGTTCGGCATCGGGTGGTATTGCAGATGGGTGATGCCGGTGTGATTCGTGTGAATCGCCACCACACTCCACGGACCCTTCTCAAACACGTACTCAAACACTGCTTCGATGACACCGGCGTGGCAGACCACCGCTACTTTCTCGTCGGCGATGCGCTCAGCGAGTTCCGGGTCACCGAACCGGCTGCGCGCCGGGACGAGTTCTTCTACGAACGAGCCGACCCGGGAACGGAACTGCATCCAGGATTCGCCGCCCACGGTGACTGGCTCGTAGGGCCGAAGCGTTCCCCACATGTCCGGAACGTAGGGCTCCAGTTCCGATTCTGGCACTGGCCGACCATCGGGGTAGGCGGTACCGATCTCGCGCAGCCGATCATCGAACGTCGCTGCTAGGCCCGCCTGCGCCGACACCGCGGCGGCGGTCTCTGCTGCCCGTGCCACCGTGCTGGCGTACAACTGGGTCGGCTTTATCCGCTCGGCGACATGTTTCGCCACCGCCGTTGCCTGCTGTCGGCCGATGTCGGTCAACGGCGCATCACGGTGATCAGCCGTCAAATCCGCCAGGTTCACGTGGCTTTGGCCATGGCGGATTAGGTAAAGATGCACGCCGTTCACCCTAGTCGGTACACATCGCCGCCGCAGCCAGCTTGCGATGGGCCACACTAGACTTATGCCGTCGCCATTTGCTGCCCAATGTGTAGCCACGTTGCAGCAACTAGGAGTGCCTGTCGACGATGTCATCGATACCGGAGCGCAAAACTGTGTGGTGTTGACCAACGAGGGCGCTACCGTCCACCGGTTTCCTCGCTTCGACCCAGAACGACTCCCCGAGGTGATCGCGCGGTATGAGCGGATCTCCGAGCTCGGGCTGCCGACCGCTGAGATGGTGGCAGTGACGCACGGCGAACCCGGTGTCGCGCATCTGGTGCTGCGGCGGGAAACCGGCACCCCGTGGCGGGAAGCAATCGCGCAAATTGACACTGTCGGCCGACAACGAGCGGCGCAACAAATAGCGGAACTACTGCAACAGTGCCGAACTGTGACCGTGACTGATTGGCCGTTTGCGAATCTGTCGTGGCTGCGGATGTGGTCGGGCTTACAGACCCAGTTGGCGAACCCCCCTCGGCAGGCAGAAGTGTCTGCGGTGGACCACCAACATGTCGCCGATGCGCTAGCTACCGCCGAGCAGGCCCCCATGGGCTTGATCCACGGTGACCTGGCCTGGGGCAACATCCTGCTGTCTGATGTCGGTGACATCACCGCCGTGTTGGATTGGGACTTCGCTGTGATTGCCGATCCCGCCATTGATGTGGCCGCGGTGCTGTATGACGTTCCCCCAGATATGACCGCGGCGTTTGCCGAGGTTCATACGCATGTAGACGCTGACCTCAAACGATTCGATCGCTACCTGGCCACCTGGGATCTCCAGCACCGGCTTTGGCAGCACGAGGCGCCGAGTGATCTCAGGCCACCCCACTCGGTCGAAACTGCACACTGATTCGTGGTCCGTGGGCGTGGCGAGTCTTGGGTACGCAGTGGTCATAGCTGCGTTGACAACTGCCCCCCATCACCAACAGATCGCCATGACTGAGTGGGAATGACAAAGATTCGCCACCCCCGCGAGCGCGCAATGCTAACCGTCGTTGACTACCCAGCGACAGAATCGCCACCAAGACGTCCTTGCTGGCCCCCCGGCCAAATCGATCGCCGTGCCACGCCACGCTGTCCTCACCAGTGCGGTACAAACACAGTCCAGCACTGCGGAAGGGTTCCCAGCCAGTCCGGGCATAGTGCTCAGAGAGCCGTTCGCCTGCTGTCGCCACCAAGGCGGCTGGCACGTTGGCGAAAGATCGGTAGTGACTCGTCAGTCGCGGTACATCAACATCGTGGTCGTACATCCGCCGACTACCTGTTTTCCACGGTACCTGCTGAAGTAGCTGACTCATCAACTCGTCGGCCCCAACCAGCCAGCCGGGCAGGTGATCGATCCAGGCACCCGAATTCAACTCGGTACGCTGCAACTGACTCAGCGGTCGCCAAGTGGGTCCCCCGGCCACGCCCAAGGTCGGCTGCCACAGCTGCTCGTCAGGTGCCATTGCTGTTATCGAAGTCACGGCGACACCACTGTGTCCCAGTCGGTGGACTCCTCAGCACCGTCCTGCTCATGCTGAGCCTCCGCCAATGCGGTGCTGATGGTGTTGGGAGTGAAACCCCGGCGAGCCAACAGAGCGTACCGTCGATTCACTTCTTTACGGTTCGAGGGATCGAACTGGCCTTTGCGCCGCAGCAACGCCACTGCACTGGCTAGTTCCTCTTCGTCACTGATCTCAGCCACTCCTGACTGCACCAGTTCGCGGTCTACCCCTTTGCTGACCAGTCGGTGATTGATCCAGCGGCGGCTGCGACCAGGGGTTGCCCGACACGACTCTAAGAAAGCGGCGACGTAGGCCTGATCATCAACCAGACCGACCTCTTCGAACCGATCCAGCACCGCGGCTGCGACCTCGTCGGGAATCTCCTTACCCGCTAGCGCTTTCTCCAGTTGGGCCCGGGTTTGCTGCGAGCGACTGAGCCGACGTAGCGCGATATCGCGTGCCGACTGCAGCAGTTCGCGTTGATCCCCAGACAACTCCGACTCAACGACCGGTGATAGCGGCCGTTGATCGGAGTGATCTGGATAACTCACAGGTCAATCGGTGATGGCGGAGCGGCAGCTGTTGAACGACTCTTACGCTTTGCTGGTGCCGCCTTGGCTTCCGGTGCCGGCTCTGCGACCGGCTCATCAACTTTCGGACCGATCCCCATCGTTTCCTTGATCCGCTTTTCGATTTCGTCAGCAAGATCGGGGTTGTCAAGGAGGAAGGTTCGGGCATTCTCTTTACCCTGACCCAGCTGATCACCTTCGTAGGTGTACCAGGCACCGGATTTGCGAACGAGGGCGTTGTCCACGCCCAGATCTAACAAGCTACCTTCGCGCGAGATACCTTCGCCGTACAAGATGTCGAACTCGGCTTGCTTAAACGGCGGGGCGACTTTGTTCTTAGCGACCTTCACGCGAACCCGGTTACCCACTGGCTCACTACCGACCTTGAGTGTTTCGATCCGACGCACATCTAGCCGCACTGACGAATAGAACTTCAACGCTTTACCACCGGTGGTTGTTTCCGGAGAACCGAACATCACACCGATCTTCTCGCGCAACTGGTTGATGAAGATAGCTGTGGTGTTCGACGCGCTGAGCGCACCCGTCATCTTGCGCAGCGCCTGGCTCATCAGTCGCGCCTGCAAACCGACATGGCTATCTCCCATTTCGCCCTCGATCTCCGCACGCGGAGTTAGTGCGGCCACTGAGTCGACCACGATGAGATCGATTGCTCCTGAACGCACCAAAGTGTCGGCAATCTCTAGCGCCTGCTCACCGGTGTCCGGCTGTGAGACGTAGAGGCTGTCCAAATCCACGCCGAGCCGCTCGGCGTATTGCGGATCGAGTGCGTGCTCGGCGTCAATGAACGCCGCGATACCGCCCTGCCGTTGCACACTTGCAAGGGCATGCAGCGCCACGGTGGTCTTACCACTGGCCTCTGGACCATAGACCTCCACGATCCGCCCCCGCGGTAAACCACCAATACCCAATGCCACATCGAGGGCAATCGCTCCGGTGGGAATCACCTCGATCGGCGCTCGAGATTCCTCCCCGAGTCGCATGATCGAGCCACTGCCAAACTGTCGTTCGATCTGGGCTAACGCGCTATCTAGCGCTTTCTCGCGGTCGTTGGCGGCCATGGGTCCTCCAGTCGCAGGTACGTGGGCCGAAGCCCGTTGCCACCGAACCTAGGAATAGGGTCCGACAATCCGGCGGTATCGGGTCGAACTGTGGATACTGTCACCCAGAAAACCTCCGGGGACAAGCCGCAAGTGCTGTTCCGATAGCCCCACCCTAGTGCGAACATGTGTTCGAACTCGCATTGATTCCGGGTGTGTCGCAACAGTGGTGCCGCTGCCGAGGTTCGACTCAACACCGTCGTTCCCAGGTGGGTGACCCGTACCGAACTAGCGAAGGTTCGACGGCACGTCGGCGTGCTGGCAGACCGCTCGCCATACCTGTTTAGCTGGCACCCCCGCCTGCAGCGCAGCGGTAACAGAGCGACTGTCCAGCTCCGCCAACGTGACGTCGCGCGCCCACGACTCGGCATACTCTTCGCCGAAGACCAGGTGCATGCGGCGCCAAAACTCGGTGAGTCTCACGCCCCGATCCTGCCACTGCCGCAACAACAACGGCATAGTCGGGCCATCGCTGGCGGCTGGCTGCGCCAGCAACTACGGGTCGATGTGGCCGAAAGCGCGCGAGAGGTCCACCATGGGGTCGTGAACGATTCCTCGCCACTGAGTGGTTTCGGCGGCACCACTCGCCAGTGGTTTGCCGAATCGTTCGCTGCACCGACCACCGCCCAGGCACAGGCGTGGTCCGCCATCGGGTCCGGGGATCACACCCTGGTCGTGGCCCCCACCGGGTCAGGCAAAACATTGGCGGCCTTCTTGTGGGCGATCGATCAGTTAAACCGCCGCGATGACACTGACGCAGCAGCCGGGACCTCGGTGCTCTACATATCGCCACTCAAAGCATTGGCCGCCGACATCGAACGGAATCTGCGCGCGCCACTGGCGGGTCTGCAGCGCATCGACCCCAACGCTGCCGAGATCACCGTCGGAGTGCGCACCGGGGACACACCCAGCAACGAACGACGACGGATGCAGAACCATCCGCCCGATATCTTGATCACCACCCCCGAGTCTTTATTCCTGCTGCTCACCTCGGCTGCACGCACCACGCTGGCGAACGTCCAAACCGTGATCGTGGATGAGATCCACGCGTTGGCCGGCAACAAGCGCGGCTCACATCTGGCTTTGAGCCTGGAACGACTCGAACAGTTAGGCTGCCAACCCCAGCGGGTCGGACTGTCGGCCACCGTCCGACCGGTGGAGGAGGTGGCGAACTTCCTGGGAGGTGATCGCCCAGTCACCATCGTGGCCGCTCCGCATGACCGTCGGTTGGAACTGCAGGTGGAAGTACCGGTAGCCGATCTAGCGAACCCACCACCGGTCGAGACCGAAGACGGTGACACTACTGGCGCACCGTCTATCTGGCCGCATGTCGAAGAGGCAGTGACCGATCAAATCGCTGCCCATCAATCCACCTTGGTCTTCACCAACTCCCGGCGACTAGCTGAACGACTCACCACCCGGTTGAACGAGATCTGGACGCAGCGCCTGCCGGAGGAGCCGGTGTTGGCGCGTGCCCATCATGGCTCGGTTAGTAAGCAACGCCGCACAGTTATTGAGGACGAACTCAAAGCCGGAGCGTTGCGCTCCGTTGTGGCTACCAGCAGTTTGGAACTGGGCATCGACATGGGCGCGGTAGACCTAGTGGTGCAGGTGCAATCCCCGCCGGGGGTGGCAGCCGGCCTGCAGCGCGTTGGTCGCGCCGGACACCAGGTGGGAGCGGTGTCGCGGGCCGTGTTCTATCCCACGCACCGCGGTGATCTGTTGGCGGCGGCGGTCACAGCAGCCGAGATGACCGCCGGCGAACTGGAACCAACTCAGGTTCCGCGCCATCCCCTGGATGTGCTCGCGCAACAGATCGTGGCTGCCGTGGCGATGGACGAATGGGATGTCGACGAGTTATACGCCACCGTGCGACGAGCCTGGCCCTACCGGCAACTTCCCAGCAGCGCCTATGAAGCCGTGCTGGATATGTTGGCTGGTCGGTATCCCTCTGAACAGTTTGCCTCGTTGAAACCGCGACTGATCTGGGACCGCAGCAACAACCGGCTGGCCGGTCGGCCAGGTGCCCAGCGACTGGCCGTGACCAGCGGCGGCACCATCCCCGATCGGGGTCATTTTGGCGTGTTTCTTATCGGCGATGACGGCAATAGCCGAGTCGGCGAACTCGATGAGGAGATGGTGTACGAGTCGCGCGTCGGTGACGTCTTCGCATTGGGGTCGTCATCCTGGCGAATCGAAGACATCACCCCCGACCGGGTACTGGTCTCCCCCGCCCCGGGCCAACCCGCGAAGCTCCCGTTTTGGCATGGCGACAACGTCGGCCGCTCCGCCCAATTGGGCCAGGCGATTGGGCAGTTCCTGGATAACTGGCCGGACACCCGAGCAGAACCACCACCGGCGTTGGCTGCGGCGGCAGCGAACAACCTGGCGGACTATCTCGACGAGCAACTGTCTGCCACCGGAACGCTACCTGGTGCCCAACGGGTGGTTGTGGAACAGTTTCGCGATGAGTTGGGTGATCGGCGAGTCGTTGTTCATTCGCCCTACGGTGCCCGGGTGCACGCGCCGTGGGCACTGATCCTGGCTGACCAACTTCAGCAACGCTACAGCGTGGACGCCCAGGTCATGCCCGCGGACGACGGCATCGTGCTGCGACTACCTGACGACGGTTCGCTGGATTCGCTGCCGGAGTTGGCGGATCTCCTGGCCGTGACGCCGGAGTCGGTGCAGGAGCAACTCACGGCATTGGTGGCAGGTTCGGCGTTGTTCGCGGCCCGCTTCCGGGAATGCGCCGCCAGGTCATTGCTTTTCCCACGACGCGACCCCACCCGCCGCGCGCCGCTATGGCAGCAACGGCAACGATCCGCACAGTTGTTGTCGGTAGCAGCCGAATATGATTCGTTCCCGGTGGTACTGGAGACCTACCGGGAGTGCCTGCAAGACGTCTACGACCTACCGGCGCTCACCGCACTGCTGGAGCGAATCCGCGACGAGCAAGTGGAGATTGTGGAAGTCACCACCACTTCGCCGTCCCCGTTCGCCCGGTCACTGCTGTTCAACTACGTGGCGTCCTTTTTGTACGAGGGCGATTCACCGTTAGCGGAACGAAAGTCAGCTGCACTGGCACTCGATGAAGGAATGCTGACGGAACTGCTCGGCACCGCGGACTTGCGGGAGTTGTTGGCACCGGACGCGCTGCGGCTGGTGGCGAGCAGACTGCAGCACCTCGGCGATCGTGCTGCCCGCACCGCGGAACAGTCCTGGGATGTGCTGCGCCGCATTGGGCCGCTACGCGAAGACGAACTCGCCGATCGTGGCATCAGCCTCCAATTCCGTGAGGAGCTGGCACGTGCCCGCCGGATCTTTGGGTTCCGACTGGCGGGCACCTCATGGTGGGCGGTCACCGATGATGCGGGTCGGCTGCGCGATGGTCTCGGCATCGCCCTGCCACCGGGCCTGCCGGAAGCTGTCTTGGCCACGGTTCCTGCGGCTCATACAGATCTACTGCTGCGCTATGCCCGCTGTCACGGACCCTTCACCACCAGCGAGGCTGGCGAACGCTACGGCCTCACCGAGGGCACAGTGACGCAAGTCATTGCCGAATTGGTCGCTCGCGGGGACCTGCTCTCGGGTGAGTTTCGACCTGGCGACACTGGATCGGAGTGGTGCCATCCCGATGTGCTGCGCAATATCCGGCGAGTGTCCGCGGCCATGTACCGCGACGAAATCGAACCGGCCGACCCAGAACAGTTGGCCATCTTCCTCCCGGCATGGCAGCAGGTAGTGCCACACGGCGGCCGACCACGACGGCGTGGAACCGACGGGCTGCTGGACGCTATTGAGCAACTGGCAGGGGTACCGCTCCCGGCGTCACAGCTGGACGCACCGATTCTGAGTAGTCGAGTAGCTGACTATCAGCCAGCCATGTTGGACGAACTCACTTTGTCCGGTGAGATCAGCTGGTGGGGTGCGGCCGCACTACCCAAGGACGGCTGGATCTGCCTGGCGCCCAGCGATCAAGTCAATGCGCTGCTGCCAGAACCACAGATGCCCGATCATCCGATCGACGTGGAATTGTTAGCGCTGCTGGAGTCAGGTGGGGCCTGGTTCACCCACGATCTGCACGATCGACTCCCGCATTTTGAGGGCATTCCGCGTGCGGATGTGGAAGCGGCATTGTGGCGGCTGGTCTGGTCGGGCCGCGTCACCAACGACACCATTTCGATCGTGCGCCGTCGCGCGCAACCCACCCCACGACGAACAACATCGCGTCGAGGTCGCCGCGCCCGGATCGCGCGGCCACAACCCTCTGGACGCTGGAGCGCTCTCGCACCCGGGGTCGAACCAGATCCCACTCACGCCATCACTCAGGCCGAAGTACTGCTGGAGCGGTACGGCTTAGTGTCGCGCAGCACGGTATCGGCGGAACGGCGCAGTTACGCTCCGATCTACCGGGCGTTGTCTGCCCTAGAGGATCGCGGCCGTTGCCGTCGGGGCTATGTTGTGGCCGGTCTGGGTGGCTCGCAGTTTGCGCTGCCGCAGGCAGTTGACCAGCTCCGAGCGGCCGAACCGCAACATCGAGTGCACGTGTTGGCAGCTGGCGATCCGGCCAACCCTTACGGCGCGGCGTTGCCGTGGCCAGATCACCCGGGCGCAGCCCGACCGGGCCGCAAGGCAGGTGCGCTGGTGGTGCTGATGGACGGCGCATTACTGGCCTACGTGGAACGAGGTGGCGGCAGTGTGCTCACCTTCAGCGACGAATCACCACAGTTGCAGTCTGCTGCCGCGGCACTGGTGTCTGCGGTCACCGAGTCGTCGCTGTCACCGCTGGCGATCAAGAGGATTGATGGTGGCGGTTTAGATCATCCTTGGACGGCTGCTTTGGTGGCAGCCGGGGCAGAACGAACGCCTAACGCACTTCGGGTGAGGCGCTGATTTAACCGTTGGAGTCCGGCCGACGGATATCCATCTCGGATAGGAACCGCTCCACCTGCGCACCAATCTGATCGGCATCCGGCAACGGGGAGCCTGCGCCCTCTTCCACGGCAGTGGTCTCACCGGAAACACCAGCGTCGTATTGATCTTCTAAAGCCGACAGCAGCGGACCGAACTCCTCGGCATCTCGGGTCTGCCGATCGATCTCCGCGTCAGCGGCGGAGGCCGAAACCTCCAGTTCGTCAGTGGGCAGCACTAGACCAGTGGAGCCAGCCAATGCCCGCAGCAGCGCAATGGCCGCCCGCGGATAGTCGAACTGCACCAGATAATGCGGGACCTGCACCGCCAGCCCCATGGCGTCACGGCCCTCTTCACCCAGTCGCAGTTCCAGCAAGGCAGCCACGTGACCGGGGATTTCGATCTCACCCAAGTTGGAGGTATGTCCGGTCAACAGATCCGGGTTGGTGGCGTGGAAGGTCACTCCCACGGGGCGGGTGTGCGGGGCAGGCCAGGGAATACCGATCATGCCCACGGTCAGTCCCACCGAGAACATCTCGATCAGATCCTGAACGGCGGATGTGAACTCCTGCCACCGAAAATCCGGCTCAGGTCCACTGAGCAGCAAGAACTGAGTGCCCCGCAGATCAGTTAGCTCGTGCAGGGTGACCGTGGGGATGTCCGCAGCGGTAAATCGATTCACGTCGTACACCATCCGTGGCCGACGAGCCCGGTAGTCCAATAGGTGATCCGAATCGAACTCACCGATGAGGGTGCTTTCGCAGTGGTCCAGCAAATGAGACACCGCTAGTTGCGAGGCCGAACCAGCATCCATGAAGCCGGAAAAAGAATGCACCAAAACCCGCGGGCCCTCTTGGGGGGTAGGTTCCGCGTATTGGGTGAATATCAGGTCGGGCATGCCGACACCTAGGCGGCCAAGATGTGCGCCGCCTGCGACCTGCCGATGAGCCTAGCCGCCTGCAGTTCTTGCAAGGCAGCTTCACTGGCAGCGGCGGTGAGCACCTCTGAGAGAGGCGCCGACAAGGCGGTGCAGATCGCGATGAGCAGTTCGGATGACGCCTCTTTTTGTCCCCGTTCCACCTCTGACAGGTAGCCAAGGGAGACCTTCGCATCACCGGAAACCTCACGTAGCGTCCGACCCTGATCTTGGCGACGCTTGCGGAGTTCAGCACCAATTACTTCTCGCAATACGACCATGTGATCCTGCCTCCCTTCCAACCCGACCATACCCCGACGATACGACACCTACCATCTGGTAGATCGGATCGGTTCTTTCACACTTACTCACAGACAACCACGACCACATCGAACAGATTCCCGAATCCAGAACTTTTCCGGTGACGGATTGGTCACGACGCCCAAGTGTTAACCCGTGGGAAACCTGAGCTCTGCCTGCGCCACTCCGTGATCCACCGTTTCTACTGGCCGATGCTGGCCCAAGTCCGCTGCCGTTAATGCGCCATTGCGGGCACATTGCACGATGATGCTCATCGCCAACTCCACGGCTTGCGCCC
Source organism: Actinomycetes bacterium (assembly GCA_022599915.1). Taxonomy (NCBI): domain Bacteria; kingdom Bacillati; phylum Actinomycetota; class Actinomycetes; species Actinomycetes bacterium. The sequence continues at coordinate 80,683 of JAHZLH010000001.1, read as the reverse complement.
GAATTTCCCACCGGTCTCCGGACAACTGCGCCTGCAGCACGCCACCGGTGCCGTCAGTCCACCACCCGAACAACACCTGACCTGGTGTAGATCCGCCGTGTGGTTCCGGCCCAGCCACGCCTGTGGTCGCCAACGTCACGTTGGCACCGAACCGCCGGGCGGCCCCGAGCGCCATCCACATGGCAGTGTCGGGATGAACCGGACCGGATTGCTCGAGCACCGCTGCCGGCACCCCCAGCATGCGCTGCTTGACCGAAATGCTGTAGGCGACAACACCGCCGAGGACGACCGCCGAACTTCCCGGAACGGACGTCAATCCGCCCACGACCAGTCCCCCGGTAATGGATTCCGCGGTCGCGATTGTTGCCTGCGCCTCACGCAACGCTGCTACTGCCGCCTCGGCCGCGCTAGGCAGTGGTGCCGCTGTCATCGAGGGCTTCTCTGCGCAGTTCGGCGTCCCGGCGTACCTGTGCGGCCCGGAAGCAGTAGTCGATACCGGTCACGATGGTGAGGATGACCGCAATGGCCATGATCCAGACAGCCACCGTGGCCAGGAACCCGGTCAGCGGCAGCAGGTACATCACAATGGCGATCATCTGCGACACCGTCTTGAGTTTGCCGCCCATACTGGCCGCGATCACGCCGTCTTTGATCACTGCAAACCGAACGACGGTGACGAGTACTTCTCGACCCAGAATGATAATCGTCCACACCCAGGAGAGGTCACCCATCACTGACAGACCGATGAGAGCGACACCGGTCAATGCCTTGTCCGCTAGCGGGTCTGCCACCTTGCCGAAGGTGGTAACCACATTCATCCGACGTGCCAAGAACCCGTCAACCCAGTCGGTGAAGCTGGCCAGGACGAAAATGAGCGCCGCAATGTAGCGATACAGCTCGTAGTCAGCGCTGCCCGCTTCCTGAGCGAAAAGGAAATATGCAAAGACTGGTACCAGCAGCAGCCGAAGCGTGGTGAGCGCATTCGGAATATTGACGACGGAGGCCTTGGCCTCCTGCTCAGTCATTCAGGTACTACCTCTCCGGCAAGATCAACTCCTGAGGCTGAGACTAGCCGGACGGAAACCAGATCGCCGGGAGAAAGCGGTTCGGGTACTGACAAATCGCCATCTTCTGGACCTTGAAACTCTGCCGAACCGGATACACCATCGGGCGATGTGGCGGTGACTAGCAGTTTCGTCGTGGCTCCGATGCGATCCTGGGCGCGGTTGGCGGTGAGATGCTCAGCCAGCGAACTGATCTGCTCAACCCGAGCTGAGATCACGTCGGGATCGATCTGACCCGGAAGTTCGGCGGCTTCGGTGCCATCTTCGGGTGAGTAGCCGAAGACACCAACCGCGTCGAGTTCTGCCGACGTCAAGAACTGCTCTAAGACAGCAAGATCCTCATCGGTCTCCCCGGGGAATCCCACAATGACATTGCTGCGAATCCCGGCATCCGGCGCCAAACGCCGGACATTCGCGATGAGCTCCAGGAAGGAGTCATGGTCGCCGAACCTGCGCATACTGCGTAGCAATGGACCACTGGCATGCTGAAAACTGATGTCAAAGTAGTTGGCCACCGACGGTGTGGCGACCATGGCCTCGATCAGGGTCGGCCGCAGTTCGGCGGGCTGCAGATAGGTCACCCGGATGCGATCGATGCCGGACACCTGATCGAGCTCCGGCAGTACCTCCTCCAACAACCGTGGCTGGCCCAGATCCTTGCCATAGGAGGTGGAGTTTTCACTGACGAGGACTAGTTCACGCACGCCTTGCTCGGCCAGCCAGCGGGCCTCATCCAAAATCTCACCCGGGCGGCGGGACAAGAACGAACCCCGGAACCGCGGAATGGCGCAAAAGGCGCACCGGCGGTCACACCCGGAAGCGATCTTCAACGGGGCAACTGGACTGTTGTCTAGTCGCGTGCGCAGTATTGTCGTGCCCGGTAGGTCCACCGCAACGGTGGCACCTGCGTGTCCCGGCGGCACCATGCGATCGGGACGCTCTACTGGTGAGATCGGCAGCAACTCCCGCCGATCGCGCGGGGCATGGCTATCAATGGACTCCCCAGCCGCCACGCGCCGCAACGTGTCCGGCAACTCGTCGTAGCCGTCGAAACCAATGACTGCTGCCGCTTCTGGGAGTTCCGCCGCCAACTGTTCGCCGTAGCGTTCTGCCAGACAACCGACCGCTACCACTGGAGTGTCAGCATCAGCAGCAGCCAGAATCTCGTCAATGGATTCCTGCTTGGCGGCTGCCACGAAACCGCAGGTGTTGATCACGACGACGTCGCCAGGTTCGTTGGCGTCACCCTCATCGGCGATGCGCCAGCCATCCCCCACCAACCGGGCTGCCAGCTCCTCGGAGTCGACCTCGTTGCGGGCACATCCCAAGGTCATTAAGTGAGCGGCTGGCTTTCGAGCCTCTACGGCGGAATCGGACATTTCTTCAGGTTACGGGCCCGACGCCGGTTAGCCACCGGCAGGACTACAGCTCCCCGTTGCGCAGCAGTTCCAGTAGTTCCGGCAGTTGATCTGGTTTCGTAAGGACCTCGCGCGCTTTTGAACCCTCCGAGGGGCCAACGATGCCGCGAACCTCCATCATGTCCATGACCCGCCCGGCCTTGGCAAAGCCGATGCGCAGCTTGCGTTGCAGCATGGAGGTTGAACCAAGTTGGGTATCCACCACTAGCTCGATGGCCTGACACAACAAATCCAGGTCGCCGCCAATATCGCCATCGACATCGCGCCGATCTGTCGAGGCGGTGAACACATCATCGCGAAACTCCGCGGTCTGCTGTTCCCGGCAGTGCGCGACCACGTCGCGGATCTCGGTTTCTGCGATGAACGCACCCTGCAGTCGTACCGGCTTACTGGCGCCCATCGGCAGGAATAGCCCATCGCCTTGTCCCACCAGCTTCTCCGCACCGGGCTGATCCAAAATGACGCGGCTATCGGCCAGACTCGAGGTGGCGAAGGCAAGTCGGCTGGGCACGTTGGCTTTGATCAAGCCGGTCACCACGTCCACGCTGGGGCGCTGGGTCGCCAGCACCAGGTGAATCCCAGCTGCCCGCGCCAACTGAGTGATGCGCACAACCGAGTCTTCGACGTCACGTGGCGAGACCATCATCAGATCCGCCAACTCGTCGACGACCACCAACAGGTACGGATAGGGCCGCAACTGTCGCTCACTACCCGGCGGGGTGGTCAATGTGCCAGAGCGCACTGCCCGGTTGAAGTCGTCGATATGGCGGAAGCCGTGGGTGGACAAGTCGTCGTAACGCAGGTCCATTTCCTTCACAACCCATTGCAGTGCATCCGATGCCCGGCGGGGGTTAGTGATGATGGGAGTGATCAGGTGCGGGACACCCTCGTAGATGGACAGTTCCACTCGCTTGGGATCAATCAGGATCATCCGTAGTTCCGCGGGAGTGGCCCGCATCAGCAGCGAGGTGATAAATGAGTTGATGCAAGACGACTTACCAGCGCCGGTCGCCCCAGCAACCAACAGGTGCGGCATCTTCGCAAGGTTTGCGCAGACGTGGCCGCCTTCCACATCTTTGCCTAGTCCGACCAACAGCGGGTGGTGGTCACTCGTAGCAACTCGCGACCGCAGCAGGTCACCGAGCATGACCCATTCCCGATCCGAGTTGGGAATTTCAATCCCGATGGCGCTCTTACCTGGAATCGGGCTGAGGATCCGCACATCGGCAGAAGCCACGGCATAGGCAATGTTCTTGCTCAGGGCCGTAACTCGCTCAACTTTGACCGATGGCCCCAGTTCGATTTCATAGCGGGTGACAGTCGGGCCACGCTGAAAACCCGTTACCCGGGCGTCGATCTCAAACTGCCGCAGCACCTCAGTGAGAGCCGCAACCACCGTGTCGTTGGCTGCAGTTGCACGTTTTCCGGGCGGTGCACTCGCGAGCAGGTCCGGATCAGGCAGTGAGTAGTCAGCGTCATCAGTGAGCCGGAGTTGCTCGACCCGCTCCGGGGGCGGCTCCGATTCGAGTTCGGGTCCAATCGCCAACGCGGCCGCAGCCGGTGGCGCATCATCCGCAGTGGCCGGCGATTCAGCGACGCTCGGTTCGGGATCCGGCGGTGCCGCAACCACGGGGCTAGCAAACGGCTGATCATTCTCCAAGGGCTCGTCTGCTGGGGAACGCCGCAACTTTCCGGCGGCTTGTTTGATCGCCCGACCGGCAGATCGAAAGCGATCAGGTACGGCGGCAATAGGTGTGGCGGTGAGAATCAACACCCCGATCAACATAAGCAGCAGCATCAGCAAGACTGCCAGGATCGGACCAATGGAGGTGACGAACGGAGCCGTCAGCAGCCAGCCCACGAACCCACCGGCAGTCATCAATCCCTCGACGCCTTCGGTTGGTGATGGCGATCCGACCGCGACGGCCCGCAATCCACAGAACGCCAGCACAAGCGACGACCAGCCGAAGAACAACCGACCGGTTTCTTGTCCTAGTGCCGGGTGACGCATCAGTCGCCAGGCCAACCACAGCAGCAAAATCGGTACTGCCCAATGCCCCAAGCCAAAGATGGCCGACATGAACCAGGACACGCCTTCGGCGACCGGCCCGTCCTCGGCGAACCATGACACTGCGATCAACGTGATCGCTACGCAGATCAACAACAACGCCGCGCCATCGTGTCGCACCAAGTCGTCACGTTCATCCTCAGGCCGGATGGAACGGATCACCGCGCCGAGCATGCTGGCTAACCAGCCCCATGCCCGACTCAGTCCCCGACCGATCGCGGCAAAGGACCGGACAACCGGACCGCGACTAGTCCCGGACTTTCGCGTACCACTGCTGCGGGTACTGGAAGTGCGCCGACTGGAGGAAGAACTGGACTTAGACTTTCGGGAAGCAGACTTCCCCGAGGAGCGTTTAGTTGCCGCGCGGGATGCCATGGCCCGACTCTAACCGGCCGGACCGACAGCGCCCGGAACCGAAACGCGACAGGGCTCAGACCTCCACGACCACCGGCAGAATCATCGGCCGACGGCGATGGCTGCGAGACACCCACTGACCGACAGTTCGTCGGACTACCTGCTGTAGTTGCCGAGTTTCCTTGGTCTTACCCGCCAGTGCGTCTTCCAGCGCAGTCTTGATCAGCGGCCGCACCTCATTGAAGATGTCATCGTCATCAGCGAAGCCACGTTCGTGGATTTCCGGCTCCGCCACGACTTTGCCACTGTTGGTGTCGACCACCACGAAGACGGAAATGAACCCTTCATCGCCCAGAATCCGCCGATCCTTCAACTGGCTTTCGGTGATATCACCCACGCTGGAGCCGTCCACGTAGACAAAACCCACCGGGATCTGACCCGTAATCTGCACCTGGCCATCTACCAGGTCCACTACTGAACCGTTTTCCGCCAACACGATGTTGTCCCACGGCACCCCGGTCAGTTGCGCCAACGCGGCGTTGGCGTGCAGATGACGCCATTCGCCGTGAACCGGCATGACGTTGCGCGGCCGTACGATGTTGTAAAAGGTGAGCAACTCCCCTGCTGATGCATGTCCCGACACGTGCACCCGGGCATTGCCCTGATGCACCACCGTCGCACCCTGCTGGGTCAACCCATTGATTACTCGGTTGACGGCATTTTCGTTGCCGGGAATCATCGATGAGGCCAGCACGACGGTGTCGCCTTCGCCCACTTCAATCTTATGATTACGGTTGGCGATCCGCGACAACACGGCCATCGGCTCGCCCTGGGAACCGGTGCAGACCAAGACCGCTTCATCGTCAGGAAGATCCGGTAGCGACTCTGATCTGACCAGAGTGCCGCCAGGCACGTTCAGATAACCCAGATCTCGCGCCACGTTCATATTGCGCACCATGGAGCGACCCACGAATGCCACCCGCCGGTCGTGAACTACTGCCGCGTCTAACACCTGCTGCACCCGGTGAATGTGAGAGGCAAACGACGCCACGATGATCCGGCCGCGAGCGTTGGCAAAAACTCGGTCCAGCACCTCGGCAATATCTCGTTCGCTGGTCAGATACCCCGGCACTTCCGCATTAGTGGAATCGACGAGCAGCAGGTCGACACCGTCACTGCCGAGCCGAGCTAACCCCGGCAGGTCAGTAACCCGGCCGTCCAGCGGCAACTGATCCAGTTTGAAGTCACCGGTATGAACCAGTCGCTGACCACCAACCACGATGCCCACCGCGAGCGCGTCGGGAATGGAGTGCGTGACGGCAAAGAACTCCAGCGAGAACGAGCCGACCTCCGCCTGCTCACCTGCTGCCACTTCGTGCAAGTCCCCAGGAATTCGATGCTCCCGCAACTTGGCGGCAAGCAGCGCCAGCGTTAGCTGCGACCCATAGATCGGGATATCTTGCCGGGAACGCAATAGGTAGGGCACCGCACCGATGTGGTCTTCGTGCCCATGAGTCAGCACCAAGGCTTCGATATCTTGCCAGCGGTCTTCGAGGTAGGAAAAGTCCGGCAGGATCAGGTCCACGCCGGGCTGTTCATCTTCGGGGAAGAGAACCCCGCAATCGACGATCAACAGTCGACCGTCGTATTCGAACACAGTCATATTTCTGCCGATGGCACCCAGCCCACCGAGCGCGATCGTGCGGACTCCGTTCGCTGGCAAGTCCGGTGGTGCGGCGTTCACAGTTCGAAACCGCCGAGTCGCAGGTCTTGGCGCAGTTGCTCTTGTTGCCACTTGTCGGCGGCCAGTAATGGCGAACGCAGCACCCCGCCACCGCTACGCTCCAACATGTCTAACGCTGCTTTGACTGCGACAGCGCCCTGCATCCGGTCCATGATTCCGACAATGACTGGGACCAGCTGGTGGCTAGCGATACGAGCCTCCGCCAGTTCACCGGCCTGAAAGGCAGCGATCATGGCAGCCAGTCGGTCGGCCACCAGATGCCCGACGACGCTGACCACTCCGACTGCCCCGACACTCAGTAGTGGCAAGACGAGGGCATCGTCACCGGAGTAGTAGGCCAAGTCGGCTTCCGCTATCACTCGTTGTGCGGCAAAGACATCGCCTTTGGCATCCTTATTGGCCACGATGCGCGGGTGCTCGGCCAACCGCAGCAGGGTGTCGTGCTCGATGGCTACTCCCGAGCGGCCGGGAATGTCGTACAACATCACTGGCAGTTCGGTGGTGTCCGCAACCTGCTGAAAATGATGCAGCAGGCCGGCTTGCGGCGGTTTGTTGTAGTACGGGGTCACCACGAGCGCTCCGTGAGCACCTGCTGCGGCCGCGGCGCGAGCGAGTTCCTGGCTATGAATAGTGTCGTTGGTTCCCACCCCGGCGATCACTCTGGCGCGGTCACCTACGGCGGCGACGACTTCCGCCACTAGCGCCTGTTTCTCGTCATCAGTGGTGGTGGGCGATTCACCGGTGGTGCCATTAACAATTAGTCCGTCGTTGCCGAGGTCCACAAGATCATTCGCCAACTCAGCAACTGCCGCGAGATCAAGTTTGCCGTCGGAGGCAAAGGGGGTCACCATGGCGGTGAGCACGTGGCCGAAGGGGGCCGGGTCTGTTTCACGGTTCATCGTGCCGGGGGTCCAATCAGATCTGCTCGCTCCACCACCGTACCCGCTGCGGCGTCCTGCCACGTTCGTCGCCGGGAATCCCACACCGGCCAGAGGTGGCAAGCCCCCCACAACAGCAAGCTGAGCAGGCAGGTAAATGGCGCTAGCAACAATAAGACTATCGGGATAAGCCACCGCAGCAGCGCCGAGCCGAGACCCGGCACTCGGCGACCCCGCCGCACCTTGCGAATCTGCACCATCCGGTCACCGATGGTTTGGCCCGACCCGGACAGCACCAAGACGCCGTTGAAGAAACTGCACAACAGCCATAGCCCCACGGTCCACAGCACTGCGGCGCCCAAACCTGGTCCTACCAGCGCTTCTACCTCGGCATTGCTGGGTTGGTACCCCGGATCTGCTTCCACTTTGGTCAGCAGTGCCGACCACGCTTGCCGGTCGACGATGCCGTCGAAGCCGACGGTCGCGGCCACGACGATCAAGGCCAAGAACCCCGCGATTGCCGTGACAATGAGCCAGTCCAACAACCAGCCCCCCGCACGACGAGCGAAATCGGCCAGCACCTGACCATCAGGACCTACTTTCTCCCCCGCAGCCACCGGTCTGGCTGCGCCAGCTGCCGAAGAGGCCGCGGCCGGCTGTCCCTGTTGCTGTTGCTGTTGCGCCGCACTGAACGGCGGTGGCGGTATCTCGGGCTCGATGGGTGGCGGCGGCGGTGGAATGGCTCCCTCGGGCGGACCGTCCACTAGTTCCTGCGGGGTGTCCGGCACCACCGGGTCCTCCGGCAGCTCCGCTGGCGACACCTGATCGGTCCACTCGGCACCGGACCAGTACCGCATCCGATCCGGCTGATCGGGATCCGGATACCATCCGGCTTGACGTTGGTTCATCTCAGAATCAAGGAGCGACGCGACCGTTCGCTTCAAATGAAGCGTGGGTCAATGGCATGAGTTCCCGCCACTGCTCTTCCATCAAATCAGCCACCATCTCGATCTCCCGCTGCGGGAACGAGGGGAACGTAGAATCTTCCCGCTTGGTGCGCAGGGACAGAAAGTTCATCAACGATCGAGAGTTCAGCGTCACGTACATCGAGGAATACGTGGCTACCGGCAGCACGCCTCGTGCCACCTCACGGGCAACGCCGGCGGAAAGCATTTCCTGGTAGGCGGCGTACGCGGCTTCACACGCAGCGATGGTTTGCTCGGTCACGAGTCGATGCTGCTGCGCAGTGCCCGGAACGAATTCATACGCACCTGGCTTGCCCTGTTGCACCAGATTGCGCTCCGGCCCCGGCACGTAGAACACCGGCTCCAACTCGCGATAGCGGGCGCTTTCTTCGTTGTAGGAGGCGATGCGATGCCGCATGAACTCCCGGAAGACAAAGATCGGCGCCGAGACAAAGTACGTGAGTGAGTTGTGCTCAAACGGTGTGCCATGCCGATCCCGCATCAGGTAGTTGATCAGCCCTTTGGAACGCTCTGGGTCCCCGGTGACGTCATCGAGCGACGACTCACCCTTCGTGGATACCCGGGCAGCCCAAATCACATCAGAGTCGGCAGCGTTGGCCTTGATAAGTTCCACGCTCATATCGCTGCGGAACTTCACGGCTGGACGGGTGTCGGTCATAGCGGATCCTTTCGCTGCAACAGGCTAACCCGCGGGCCCGATAGGGCCGGGCATCAGGTCTTCCCGGCGTGGTGGCCATACAACGGGAATCCCACCTCAGAAGGGCCTAGTCTATTCGCGGCGCCTAGGACCGAAAGGCAGGTGGCTGTGACCCGACCGACAGTTATTGACGACGATATCGAGCGCATGTCGAACGGTGTCCTGCTGTCCTACGGCAAGGACTCCAGCAAGAAATACTCCGCGTATTGGATTCTGCTGCTGCTATCCGGCGTTATCGCTACCGCTGGTGTCGTCGGTGATTCCACCGCCGTAGTGATCGGTGCCATGATCGTGGCGCCGCTGATGACCCCCATTCTGGGCACTGCGTTGGCCTTGGTGCTGGCCGATCGCAATCGCATGTTGCGGTCACTATCGACTGTCATCGGCGGGGCGCTGATGGTCATCGCCGTTGGCTACGGGGCGGGATTGCTGGATCCGGTCGGATCGCTGGTGGAGAACAACGGTCAAATCACCGCCCGAGTTAGTCCTCGACTGCTCGACCTCATCGCCGCATTGGCCACTGGTACGGTCGGCGCCTTCGCCTTGGTTCGATCCGACATCTCCGACACATTGCCCGGAGTCGCCATCGCGATCTCCTTGGTGCCACCCCTGGCCGTGGTGGGACTGACGTTTGAAGCCGGCAACTACGGCGATGCTCTGGGCGCCACCCTGCTCTTTCTCACCAACGTCACTGCCATCATCTTCACCGCCACTATTGTGCTGCTGATCTATCAAGTGCGAGATGTTGCTGAAAGATCCGGGCATCCGGTGGGTAATCTGAGTGGCAGCACGCTGGCTGTCGTGGTGCTGACCGTGTTGGCGATCGCGGTACCGCTAAGCATTAGTACCGCGAACTTGGTCGATGACACCCTCACCGAACACGAAGCTGCCACGACGGTGAATGACTGGGCCCGCGACGCCGGTTGGAAAATCATTGACTACGAAGTGTTGGAACACGAGATGGAAGTGACTGCGCTCGGACCAGCCCCGCGACCTTCGTCCAAAACATTGCGAGAAGCCCTGGATACAGCTGGATTTGCCGACATCAACTTGGTCGTAAATCTGGTTGAGGGCGGCCAAGCCGTCCTGCCCGGTACCGGCTAGCTCGCTACCAACTGTCCATTACGGGAGCAGCACTCCTGGGTTCATGACTCGCTGCGGGTCCACGCAGGCCTTGATACTGCGCAGCAGCCGTACTCCCTCTAGCCCAATCTCGGCTTCCATCCAGGGCGCATGATCTCGGCCCACCGCATGGTGATGGGTGATAGTGCCGCCGTGTCTGACCATCGCATCAGTGGCAGCCCGTTTAGCCATCTGCCACTGCGCGACCGGGTCTGCGTCCGCGCGCACCAGAACCGTGAAATACAGCGAGCCGCCGGTTTGGTAGACGTGCGACACGTGACACATCACGTAGGGAGCATTGCCTCGATCGGCGAGGGATCGACCAAGGGCATCGCGCACGCCGGCGTAGACCGCTGGGATATCCCGCCAATGGCAGGCGGTTTCCAGCGTTTCGGCTAGGTAGCCCTGATCGAGCAGTTCGTCACGCAGGTAAGGCCCGTCGAATCGATGGCGGCGCCAGGATGCACCGACCGAACTGCCTAGCGATACCGCTCCGTGCCCCCGCAGGATGCGGGCGGCTGCTCGCCGACGACCGTTGACCGCGTCCCGCGACCATCCCTCCCAACCCAGAATCGCCAGCGAACCATCGCCGACGCCACGCAGGTTGAGGTAGCGCTGCACGACTGCCGCCGTCGAGCCCTGTGGTCCAGACATCTGCATGGTGGCGGCAGTTTCATCGACATCAGATAGCCGCATCACGTCAGCGGTAGCCCGAGTCTGAGCGAGATCTCGGAAGGCGGCGACTCCCTCACCGAAGCCTGGCAACATGAAGCCCTCGTATTTCACCACCTTGGCGGTTCGGCGGAGTCGCAGCGTGATTTCAGTGATGATGCCGAGAGCGCCTTCGGAGCCGATAAATAGTTGTCTTAGGTCCGGTCCAGCCGCGCTCTTGGGCCCATGCCCCAACTCCAACTCACCCACCGGCGTCGCCACCCGTAGCGCCTCGACCATGTCGTCGATTCGGCCGAATCCGGTGGATGTTTGACCAGCCGACCGGGTCGCTACATAGCCGCCAATACTCGCCCGCTCCCATGACTGCGGGATGTGGCCCAGGGTCAAGCCGCGCCGCGCCAGCACCGCCTCCAACTCGGGGCCGGTGATGCCTGGCTGCACGGTCGCAGTTTGCGAGATCTCATCGATGTCGAGTAGCCGGTTCATCCGCTCCAGCGAGATCGAGATCCAGGGTGTTTCTTCCCGACCATGTCGATCAGGATTGAGCCCGCCCACCACTGAGGTACCGCCGCCAAACGGCACTACCGGGATGGCGTTGTTCGAGCAGAAACCCAAGAGTTCGTGAACGCTGTCGTGCGATTCCGGTCGCACGACCGCATCCGGAACGGCAGCCTCACCATTCCGGAGTTGTAGGTAGTCCACCAGGGAACAGCCCGATACGTGCATCAGTCGGTCACCAGCACTCGTGGAAACGCCGGCATTTCCGAGTACCTGCATCAACCCGGCAAACTGTTCACCCGACAGACGCGACTCGGAGACCGCAAGGTCCTGCAGTTCAACCGCGGCCCGAGGCTCCGCAACACCCAAGGTGTCCTTCAGGAACCGTTGGGCTGGCTCGGCCAACTCGACGGGCTGCGGTGGTGTGCCCCAGCGGGCGAAAGTGGGTGCGGACATACTGCCTCCTGCGCGCTGTGCTGATGCTGGTGAACCCTACAACTGTTACACTTTTACTCATTGTGTCACACGTATCCGATGGCTCTACTACCCCATTGAAGTCTGCTGGTCCCCGCACTACCTCAGTCGCACTGGCTGAGCTGACGAGGCGAGCCCCAGATGACGCCGGGGCGATGGATGACCCCATTTTGACTGCGGCTCGCGAGGTCCTGATGGCCCGCGGCCCTCGGCGAGCAACACTGGCTGAGGTTGCCCGGGTGGCGCAGGTATCTCGGATGACGGTCTACCGCCGGTTTGACTCCCTGGAACGGCTACTGGCAGAAGTACTGACGGTCGAGCTCGCTCAAGTCCTAGCGCAGGGAGCCACCGGTGACACTACGGGCACGGCACGGCAGCGGTGTGTGATGACCATTGCGGCAACCACCCATAGCGCCGCTACCAATCCAGTGCTGCAACAGATTCTGGCGGTCGACCCCGAGTCCTTGACCCCGCTCATGGTGGAAAGATTCGGTCGAACTCAGCGAGCGGCTGCCCAGCTACTGGAGCCGTTGTTCATCGAGGGAATGGCCAGTCGCGGGGGCGATGGCAGTATTCGCGATACCAACCCCACCGCACTTGCCCATGGAGTGGTGCTGTCCGCTCAAGGTTGGGTCTTTGCCGCGGCCGCGATCAGCCAGCACCTCGGCGAGGAGCTCATGTGGCAGGAATGGCCGGCGATAGTCGACGGCATCTTGCGCCCGACAGAAGGACCTGATCATGCCTAACCACCCCACCTTTGCCCCGCTAGATCGTCGGACCCAACTCAATGACGCCCGTCGGGACCGGGATCGGCAGTCTGCACAGAAAGTGGACGTTGTGGTGATTGGGGGTGGCATTACGGGCGTGGGCGTCGCATTGGACGCAGCCGCACGGGGGCTGGACGTGGTCCTGCTGGAGAAGCACGATCTGGCATTCGGGACATCGCGATGGTCCAGCAAACTGGCCCATGGCGGATTGCGCTATCTCGCTCAGGGGCAACTCGGAGTCGCACTGGAAAGTTCCCGGGAACGGTCTGTGCTGGCCACTCAGGTCGCACCACACCTGATCGCGCCATTGCCGCAGGTAGTGCCAGATTTCGATGAAGATCGGCGCACCGCTCGACTCGCTATGGCCGGCTTCCGCGCCGGCAATGTACTGCGCGCCGCGGCGGGCACCCCTCGCTCGGTGTTGCCTGCTCCACGCCGCGTGACGGCGGAGACAGCCCTACAACTGGTTCCCGGGCTGCGCCAGACCGGACTTCGGGGTGCTGCCGTGGGCTGGGAATGTCAACTTATCGACGACGCTCGACTCGTCATTGCCATCGCACGCACAGCCGCTGGCTACGGCGCGAAGATCCTGCTCGGTGCCGAGGCCGCTGCCGTGGACACTGACAGCGGCGAGGTTATTGTGCGTGATCACCGCCACGGCGACACGTTCACCATCTCGGCTGGCACCATCGTTAATGCAGCGGGAGTCTGGGCCGGGGAGTTCGATCAAGACTTGAGCCTGGAACCGTCGCTCGGCACCCACGTCGTCATGCCCACCGCACTTGTCGGTGCGGGTCGAGGTTCGTTGACCGTGCCCGTGCCGGGGCACACTAGCCGCTTTGTGTTCGCACTCCCGCAACCGGAAGGAGTCAGCTACGTGGGCATCACTGATCGACCCTCTCCTGACGGGATAGTCGATGTGCCCATGCCACCCGAGGAGGATGTCGAGTGGATCCTGGACATCCTGTCGGGAGCTTTGCAGCAACCCGTAAACGCCACAGACAGTCTGGGTGCGTTTGCTGGACTACGGCCCCTTGTTGCTGATCCGACCGGCGGTCACTCCGCAGACCTGTCACGCAAGCAACTACTGCGTCGTAATGGCCGAATGCTGTCTATCGTGGGCGGGAAACTCACCACCTACCGGCAAATGGCTCAAGACGTGGTGGACGAGATCTCTCATCACCCCTGTCCCACCGCCACGTTGCCACTCGTCGGAGCGAGCAATGGCGCTACCGATGCCCAGATCCCCGACGTGCTACGACGCTGTTACGGCAGCGAGGCTGCCGCGGTGTGGCAGGCCGGACGTGACAGCAGCGATGACACCGTCGACCCAACAGTTGCCGCGCGCCTTCAGTTCGGGCGCGACTTTGAGGGCGCGGTGAACCCGACCGACCTCTTGGAGCGGCGCACCAGACTCGGGCTGCTGCCCGTACCGGCAGCCGTCTCAAGCTATGCCCAGCAGTTGTGCAGCGCCGACAACTGACGCATCAGTTACTGCAAGAAATCCCCATCAGCGGCAACGGCTAGACCTCTACCCCGATCGCATAGATCTCGTCAGCTGGATGTCCTGCCTGCTCGTGAACCCGCTGCACCGCTGCCATGTCCGGGCCGGTCGACAAACAAAACACCATCCCAGATTCTGGATCGGCCCAGGCGTGGGTGAATTCCACACCTTCACCGTCTTGTAGCGCCAGATCCGCGTCGTGTGCCGCTGCAAGCGCCTCGGGACTAATGTCATTCATCCCACGATGAATATCCATGAATTTTGCCATCACTGCTCCTCTGCCGTAGTGATGCTTTCGAGCCTAGGACTCAGACCAGACGAAGTCCTGTCGAGTGACCCAGAGGGTTACCGCAGCTATGCGGCGGTGTCGCCGCTCGATTGCGAGGGGACATCTGCTGCGGCTTCACCATACTTCCGATAGAGAGTGACCACGCGGGCGGTGGATTCGCAGAAGATGATGACCAATCCGGCCGTCAGCACCAGGGTGAGCCAATACGGGAAGGTGAAAGCGCCGCCCTCCGCAGTCCCCTCCAGTACCTTGAGGAACACGATCGCTGCCAGCCCGATGAACTCGCCCTTGGTGTGTCGCACGATCACGGCTCGGTGCTTGGGCACCGCCTCAACAAAACTCTCGTTGGCCCGATACCGGCCCATCAAAAGACCGGGAACGATTGCCAGCACTGCTACGAGAACGTGAGTGACATCCGTAGTGAGTTCCTCCCACAGCAAAACGCCGATGAGGGCGAGCTCCAACGGCGGCTCCAATGCCTCCATCGCCAGCAACCGCAACCGGGTTCGCTTCGAGTAGCCGAGTTGCTTGCGCAGCCGGCGAGAACGAACGCTCAAAACGAGCAAGATCACGATGAGGCCGAACGCGATCAAGCTCGCGATGCTCGTTGCAGTGGTCATGTCACCGGTCTCCGACATGCTTCGAAAGATTATCTGGCGCAAGGTCGGTTAGCACCCGACAACGTGATTCCTACACCTCAACGATCAGCGTGATGGGGCCATCGTTGGTCAGCGAGACCCGCATGTCTGCTCCGAAAGCTCCGGTCGAAACGGTAGCCCCTACTCCCCGGAGGGCCGCGACAAACTCATCTATCAGCGGCTCTGCCTCCTCACCACCAGCGGCATCCTCCCAGGTGGGTCGACGGCCTTTGTCTGTGCGCCCGTACAGCGTGAACTGGCTGACCACCAAGACTGGAAGTTCCAAATCAGCGGCGGATACCTCACTGCTACCGCTGGGAGGAGCACAGGTGAGCTCTGGATAACGGTCGGGCCGAAAAATCCGCAACCGCCAAATTTTTTCCGCAAGCTTAGTCGCCTGTTCGCGGGTATCCCCTCGTCGAATCCCCAACAGGACCGTCAGGCCGGGACCAGTGAATCCACCGACCTGCTCCCCCGCAACGACCACTTCGGCGCTATCGCACCGCTGCACTACCGCTCGCATCAGGCGGTTTCGCCCCGGCGGAACAGATGTTCGGCGTGCCGAATAGACGACCGAGCGCGACTCTTGTCGCCCGCCACGGCATAGGCAAGTCCGAGCCGAAACCAGCAATGCCAATCGTCGGGGAACTCTTCTACTTCGGCTTTAGCTGCTTCGAATGCTTCCGGAGTGTTTTCAGGCACCGGTAGGCCTTCTGCTTCCCATTGCCCTTCGAGCCGTTGCGCTCGAAAGCCGAACGCGAGTTCCCGCCAGATGAACCAAATCCCAAACAACGGGAACACCAGGATCGCCAGACCTAAGCCAATGCCCACCGGAGTTCCGGAACCGATCAGCCCCCAACCGATCTGACCAATCAGCAGGATGTAGATGAGGGAAGCACCGGCTAAAACTAGTGCTGCCGCCCGGGAAGACTTCACGCATCCTCCGCTAGCAGCGAATCGATGCCGACGGTCAGCCCGGGCCGTTCCGGTACGGCTCGCACTGCCAACACCACGCCCGGCATAAAGGATTCTCGATTCAACGAGTCGTGCCGAATCTGCAGCGTCTCACCGGCCGAGCCCAGCAACACTTCCTGGTGGGCCACCAAACCGCGCAGTCGAACGGAATGAACCGGCACCCCGGCAATCGATCGCCCCCGTGATTCCCGATCACCCTGGGTGGCGTCCGGCCCGTTCGTCACTCCCGCCTGGCTGCGTGCTTCTCCCATGAGTTCGGCGGTGCGCAGTGCCGTTCCCGAAGGCGCATCGACTTTGTCCGGGTGGTGCAGTTCCACGATCTCCGCGGATTCGAAGAAGCGAGCGGCCCGCACCGCGAATTGCATCATCAGCACTGCACCGATTCCGAAGTTCGGGGCAATCAAGACGCCGACCTGCGGATTGTCGCCCAAGAGCTCTGCAACCTCTGCCAGCCGATCGGGGGTGAACCCAGACGTGCCCACTACGCAGTGAACACCTGCGGCGATGCAGAACTCGATGTTGGTCATCACGACCTCGGGAACGGTGAAATCCACCACTACTTGGACATCCTGCTCGACCAGCAAACTAAGGTCATCACCTTCGTCTAGTGCTGCCGCCAGCGACAGGCCGTCCGCTGCCTTGACCGCGCGGCAGACTTCACTGCCCATCCGACCAGCCGCGCCTAGGACGCCCACAGTAATTTCACTCATCGGCTGCCTCCCGCACTCAACTTCTCGATCCGCTGTCGATCACGCTTACGTTTCGGGCCGCCAATAACGGTTGTGGTGAAGGGCGCAGCCAGTACCATCTGGGCGACTCGATTCAGGTCCGCCGAGGTGACCGAATCGATCCGGTCGCGGGCTTGCGTCAACGTGAGTAGTTCGCCGGTGGCGACTTCCGCCCGACCTAGGGTGGCCATTCGAGAGGAAGTATCCTCACCGGCCAACACCAAGCTTCCCGCTAGATGACCGCGGGCACGCTCTAATTCCTCGGGGCTGATGCCGTCCGCAAGGACTGCACCAATTTCCGCCATGATCAGTTCCACGACATCAGCTGCGCGGTCAGGTTGGCAGCCCGCTGCCGCACTCCACAGTCCGGCATCGGTATAGGCGCTGTGGCCAGATTGCACCGCGTACGCCAATCCATGCCGCTCCCGCACACTTTGGAACAACCGGGACGACATGCCGCCGCCGATGATCTCGTTGAGCACATCCAACGCCACGCAGTCAGGGTGAGCCCGCGGAAGCCCCGGAACGGCCATCGCCACGGTGCACTGCTCGCCCGGCCAGTTCTGCCAGGACAACTGCCCCGATCGCTGCCGGCGACGGCGAAGGGATTGGTTGCGGTGGAGTGGCCGGGGCCGTGCCTCTGGCCAACCCAATTCTCGGGTAGATCTACGCACCATCGACACCAGTTGTCGATGGTCGACATCACCAGCCACCGTAAGGGCCAGTCGATCAGGCCGATAATGCCGCCGGAAGAAGGATCGAATCGCCGCAGGCTGCATGTTCGCAATTGACTCGCGGGTGCCTAGGATCGGGCGACCTAGTGGACTGCCCGCAAGGATCTGTTGCTCGAGCGCCTCACCTGCCCGATCACCGGGATCATCCTCATGCATACCGATCTCTTCGACGACAACGGTGCGCTCCGCATCGATGTCCTCGTCAGCAAGCGTCGGCTGGCTGGTCATGTCCAGCATGACGTCGACGGCAACCGACAGGTCACGGCCGAGCGTTTTGGCGTAGAAGCAGGTGAACTCTTTGGAGGTAAACGCGTTCGCCATCCCACCGACCGCATCGATTTCCGAAGCAATCTGCAGCGCGGAACGACGTTCCGTGCCCTTGAACAACAGGTGTTCCAGGAAATGCGCCGCCCCACGACTGTGATCGGTCTCGTCGCGCGAGCCGACCCCGGCCCAGACCCCCAACGTGACGGATCGCGCGCCGGGCACTGCTTCGGAGAGCACTCGCAGCCCGCTCGGCAGCACCGTCCGCCGTACGGTCGTCCCATCGGACTCCCGCAACAGGGTCTTGGTGCTGCCGGGCGGCTGCTCGGCAGCCGGGAAGAACGGCACTTTACTGCGCCGTCTCGGCCGATTCCTCGTCATCCAGCACTGGGGCCAGCGACAGCTTGCCGCGGTCCTGGATTTCCTTGATCTCGACCTGGACCTTCTGGCCCACCGACAGCACGTCATCCACGGAGTCGATCCGCTTGCCGCCGACCAACTTCCGCACCTCAGAGATGTGCAGTAGGCCATCTTTGCCGGGCATCAGGGAGATGAAGGAACCGAAGTTCATGTTCTTCACCACGGTGCCGAGGTAGCGTTCGCCGACCTCCGGCATCGCCGGGTTCGCGATGTTGTTGACAGCAGTGCGAGCGGCCTCAGCAGCCGACCCATCAGCAGCCCCGATGTAGATCGTGCCGTCATCTTCGATGGTGAGCTCAGCACCAGTGTCCTCTTGGATCTGGTTGATGATCTTGCCCTTCGGCCCAATCACTTCACCGATCTTGTCGACCGGGATGTTGATCGCGATGATCCGAGGCGCATGCTCTGACATTTCTCCGGGAGCCTCAATGGCGTCGGTCATGACGCCTAGGATCGTGGTCCGAGCCTCCTTGGCCTGGGTCAGCGCACCGGCCAAAATGCTGGCGGGGATACCGTCCAGTTTGGTATCGAGCTGCAAGGCGGTCACGAATTCCGGCGTGCCGGCGACCTTGAAGTCCATGTCGCCGTAAGCGTCCTCGGCACCCAGAATGTCGGTAAGCGCGACGTATTCGGTCTCACCATCGACAGTGTCGGAGATCAGACCCATGGCGATACCCGCCACCGGAGCCTTCAGCGGCACACCCGCGTTGAGGAGTGACAGCGTTGAGGCACACACCGAACCCATCGAGGTCGAACCGTTGGAACTCAGCGCCTCCGATACCTGCCGGATGGCGTAGGGGAAATCTTCCCGGCTTGGCAACACCGGCATCAGGGCACGCTCGGCTAGCGCACCATGGCCGATCTCACGACGCTTGGGTGAACCAACCCGACCGGTCTCTCCGGTGGAATACGGCGGGAAGTTGTAGTTGTGCATGTACCGCTTGCGCGTTTCCGGGTGCAGCGTGTCCAGCTGCTGCTCCATGCGCAGCATGTTCAGCGTGGTCACACCCATGATCTGGGTCTCACCGCGCTCGAACAGTGCGGAGCCGTGCGCCCGCGGCACGATATCCAGTTCAGCAGACAGCGGCCGGATGTCGCTCAAGCCGCGGCCATCGATGCGCACCTTGTCGCGCAATACTCGCTGACGAACAACCTGCTTGGTGAGTGAGCGCAAGGCGGCTTTGATTTCGCCTTCCCGCTCCGGGAACTGCTCAGCGAGTGATGCCACCGTGTCTGCGCTGATCCGATCCAGCTCATCGTTGCGCTCCACCTTGTCAGCGATGGTCAGCGCGGTAGCGAGCTGCTCCTGGGCAGCGCTTTCGACCGCAGTGAAGACGTCATCTTCGTAATCGGGAAACACCGGATACTCGGCAGTCTCCTTAGCGGCTGTGGCTGCCACCTCGCTCTGGGCATCGCACAGCGCACGAATGAATGGCTTGGAGGACTCGAGTCCCTCCGCGACAATCTCTTCGGTCGGCGCGGTGTGACCTTGCTCCACCAACTCAATGGTGGCGTTGGTGGATTCCGCCTCCACCATCATGATCGCGACGTCGTCACCGACTACACGACCAGCGACCACCATGTCGAAGGTGGCTTCCTCTAACTGCTGGTGAGTCGGGAACGCCACCCATTGACCGTTGATCAGGGCCACCCGCACGCCGCCGATCGGACCGCTGAACGGAAGTCCAGCCAGCATGGTGGACATCGAGGCGGCATTGATCGCCACCACGTCGTAGAGATGACCGGGGTACAGCGACAAGACGGTGACCACGACCTGTACTTCGTTTCGCAGACCCTTGACGAATGAGGGACGCAACGGCCGGTCGATCAACCGGCAAGTCAGGATCGCTTCTTCACTGGGACGACCTTCGCGCCGGAAGAACGAGCCGGGGATCCGCCCGACCGCGTACATCCGCTCTTCGACGTCGACCGTGAGCGGGAAGAAGTCGAGATGCTCTTTGGGCTTCTTCGATGCGGACGTCGCCGACAGCAACATGGTGTCGCCGTCGAGAGAAACGACCGCTGAACCACCAGCTTGCCGAGCAAGCCGACCGGTTTCGAACGTAATAGTGCGGGTGCCGTACTCGCCGTTATCAATCACGGCTTCGGCAGAATGAACTTGGGTACCCTCCACGGGCCCTCCTCTGATTTGACCGAGGCTCACCCTGTGGTCGGCCTTCGATCGAGGAGCACGGGCATGGCCCGGGGTCCACCACCGAGGACCGGCATCTTTGTGCGTGGCCCCGGATAGGGATTGGATTATTTAGTTGTGAGTATGTCGTGGGGCAGCCAGTCGCCGATTAGCGGCGGATACCCAGTCGCTCGATCAGTGAGCGGTAGCGCGTAATGTCACGGTCTGCCAGGTAGTCCAGCAAGCGGCGGCGTTGGCCAACCAGCAACAGCAGCCCACGGCGACTGTGATGGTCGTGCTTGTGCTCCTTGAGATGGCCAGTGAGGTCGTTGATGCGCCGACTAAGCAGCGCGACCTGAACCTCAGGACTACCGGTATCCCCCTCATGGGTGGCGTACTCGGTCATGATCTCTTGCTTGACTTCCGCAGACAGCGGCATGTGAACCTCCGGGCGCATCTGGCAATCGAGTTGCGGTTGGTAGTCGCGAATCTCGGGGCGCCCGCCCCAAGACCGTCAAGACGATGGTAACGCATCAGAAGCAAAACTCCGACACGCCACCGGGGGTGCTGCTGACGGCGCCCTAGCGATCCGGGAGAGTATATCCATGCATCGCGCTGATCCCGTCCATACTGAACGTGGCTTCGACCGTCTCGTCAACTTCACTGACGCGGTGGCAGCCATTGCCGCTACGTTGCTGATCTTGCCGTTAATCAGCCGTGTAAGCGATTACAACGGGGATCCGGATGCTGAAAACATCCTGCTGCAGCCGGAGACCTGGTGGCAGGTGCTGTGGTTCGCGCTAACGTTCTGGCTCATTACCCAGTTCTGGTCGACTCATCATCAGATTTTCGAACGAGTCAAGGACTACACCCCACGACTGATGGTGCTGGTGTTCATTTGGCTAGCCGGCATCGTCTTCCTCGCTTTTCCCTCCGGTCTCCTGAACGAAGCATCAGCGAGCAACTTCATCGGACTCATGTATTTCGGTGGCTTAACTGTGGTCACCGTTGCGGCGGCTTTGATGTCCAATTACGTAGCTGATCAGCCGCAGTTACTGATAAATCCCGACCAGGCAAAGGTCAATCAGTGGCTATGGCTTTTCCCGGGACTCTTCGCCTCCATGGGGCTGTTGAGTCAGATCGAATTGACCGCTGACTACGTGTATGTCGGCTTTTTGCTGATTCCGGTTATTAGTGGGATTACCGCGAAACATAATCCGCCCGCACCGCCACACACCGAACGCGGCTTCGATCGAATCGTCAATTTCTCAGACGCTGTCATTGCGATCGCCATCACTTTGTTGATTCTGCCGCTGATTGATGTCGTCTCCGACGCCACCGACAGTGGCGATATCAGCGATTTGGACATAGACGCATTGTGGAAGGGCGGCGCTTTCTTGGTGACGTTCTTCGTGATGGCCCGCTTCTGGTTTGTGCACCATCGGATCTTTGAGACGCTGAAGGACTACTCGCCAAGACTGATCACGTTGTCCTTAATCTGGCTCATCCTGATGGTCTTTTTGGCCTTCTCGGCCGGGTTACAGGGAGAATCCGAGCCAGCAGAAGGTAGTGCGCTGCTCTACCTGGGAACGATGTCACTGATCAACCTGGTTGCATTCGCTATCGACGCCTATGCTCATCGACATCCGGAGTTGCGGACCGACTCGGACGATCAGCGTGCGCCGAGCAAGTTCCCGTTGATCTTCGCGGCGCTGTTCCTCATCATGGGTGTGGCTTCCCTCTTCATCGGCCCATGGTGTTTCCTGGGATTTCTGCTGATGCCGGTCATTGGCCGGATGTGGGCACGTCGGCAATAACCCGGGCAGCAGCCACATCAGCTGCGATCGCGGAGACCAACTGATCTGCTGAGTCGAAGGCCACCATGGGTCGTAGTTGCTGTTGAAAATCTACTGCCACGAACTTGCCGTATAACTGCAGATCATCATGATCGATGGCATGGGCCTCAACCCGCGGCGTGGTGGCCCCGAAGGTGCTGTTGATTCCCACCGAGATCGCGGCTAGGTAACTCTGTGGTTCTACCCCATACGGATCCACGACCAGACTTCCGGCATACACACCGTTACCGGGTCGGCAGTACTCGGCCGGTACGTCGAGGTTAGCCGTCGGAAAACCCAAGAGCCGACCCCGCTGGTCACCCGGAACTACCAGACCCTCACACCGATGCAGCCGGCCCAGCCCTACCGATGCTGACTGGACATCACCGCTGCGCAACAGGTTTCTGATTCTGCTAGAGGACCACACCTCGCCGTCGCGACTGGTGTGAAGCCCAATCGGCTCCACCGAGAAGTCGTAGGTTTTTCCTAACTCTTGCAGCAGGTCGCTGTCCCCTTGCGCCTTTCGTCCGAACCGCCAGTTCTCCCCCACTACAACGTGGGCAGCAGCAAGATCTGCCACGAGGAACTGTTCAACGAAGTCTTGCGGCGAGAGCGCCGCGGTCGCCTTGTCGAAGTTGACGACTCGCACTGCGTCTGCCCCAGCCGCTGCCAGTAACCGAACGCGCAAACCTAAAGTGGCTAGCGCACATGGAGCCTGTTGGGACGCTACTACCGAGCGAGGATGTGGGTCGAACGTCATCACTACCAGCGGCAAACCTGCTCGGTCTGCCGCCGCCCTGGCCTGGGCAATCAGCCAACGGTGACCACGGTGAACGCCATCAAAGACGCCGATACACACCACGGCCCGCTGTGTCGCCTGGGGTCGCGGTGGTCCGGTGATGATGTCGATACCAGTCATGACTCCTCCACCCTGCCAGAGCCGCGTGCGAATGCGGGAATCGCATCCATGGGAACCACCATGGCATACCGATAGCGCCCCTGCTCGACCGTAGCCACTGCCAGCAGATCTCCCTGTTCATTCAGCAAGGCATAGGGTCCGCTACCGGTCCCTATCGTCGGGATGCGCTGGCCCAGTGCCACCGCCCGATCCTGGCCTGTTGGTAGGACAACGCTGGGGAGTACGGCCGTTGCCGCTTCTCCCAATGTGAGCAGTGTCGTTGTTGAACTCACATCGTCGAGGCTGCATGAATCGCTGCTGTGAAATGGTCCAACTCTGGTACGACGCAAGGCGATCAGATGCCCAACTGTGTCTACCGCCTCCGCCAAATCGCGCCCCAACGCCCGGACATAGGTGCCACTCGACACGGTTACGGCGATATCAACGTCGATGACTGGCAGGTCGTCTGCCCTTGCCTCACGCTGCGCCAGGATGTCGAATCGCTGAACTGTGACTGGCCGCTCAGGCAGCTCGACCTCCTCACCGCGCCGAACGCGGCGATAAGCCCGTTGCCCGTCAATCTTGATCGCCGATACCGCCGACGGTCGTTGCAGCAGATCTCCGGTCAGTTGCGCCGCAGCGGCGGTGAGATCAGCAACCGACTCACATCCAGGCGAGGCAGTGGGCTGCCCGTGAGCGTCCTCGGTATCAGTGGCGATACCTAGTCGCACCGTCGCGGTGTAGTCCTTATCGAGCCCCACAAAGTACCTGAGGAGACGAGTCCCCGCCCCGATACCTGTGACCAGCAACCCCGTAGCAGCCGGATCTAGTGTCCCGGCGTGACCGACCTTGCGGAACTGACCGGAACGTTTCACCCGGGAAACGGCCGCCTGACTACTGATACCTGCTGGTTTATCCACCAGCAGCACCCCGTGCCCTGTTGCGACCACTATTGATTCGCTTCCGGTTCCCCGTCCTGCTCGTGCCGGTAGGGATCGACCTCCCCGGCAAACTCAGCTCCGGCGGCCTGCTCGTGGACTCGGGCATCATCGCGAGCTGCGCGGTCTAACAACTCCTCAATATGAGCCGCCGTGGTGGGCAACGCGTCATGAACAAAAGCAATCGTGGGCGCGAACCGTACGCCGGTAATACGTCCTACTTCGGTACGGATCATGCCGGTGGCCGACTTCAGCGCAACCGCGGTATCCGCCTGCTCAGACTCATCACCCATGACGGTGTAAAAAACTGTGGCTTCGCGCATGTCGTTGGTCAGCCGCACGTCAGTCACCGTGACGAAACCCAGCCGCGGATCCTTCACTCGTCGCCCCAGGAGTTGAGCAACAATTTCATGAATGCGATCGGCTAGCCGCCGGACCCGCGCTTCGTGGTCACTCATGAGTCATTCCTCTCTTCACTCCCCGTCCGCCAACCAGAAGATCCGTCGGCCACAACTGAGCAACTCAATCTCCGGTCGCGCGGCGACGAGCTGTTCACAGCGATCGAGCACGTGATCTCAGTGTTGCGTATCAGTAGCGGTCACTGCCACCCCGAGTTGAGCGCGTCGATACAGATCCTGGTCGGCCACTTCCGCGGCCGACACCTCGAAGCTTCGTAGCGACTCCACTATCGGTCGCAGATCATCCGCTTGTGCTTCAGCGAACGAACATCGCCAAGTAATCAGTCGAACTCCATCGCTCCGACAAACATCGACTGCCCCTATTACGTGCGCGGCTTCTCCTGGTTTTCGAAGGTCTCGATCACGTCGCCCTCCTTGATGTCGTTGAAGCTGCCGAGCCCGATGCCGCACTCGTAGCCGTCCCGCACCTCGGTGACGTCGTCCTTGAACCGCCGCAGCGACTCGACCTTGAGATTGTTCGCAACCACAGTGCCATCGCGTACCAGCCGAGCCGAGCTGTTGCGCTTGACCTGGCCACTGCGAACGACACAACCAGCGATGTTGCCAAACTTGCTGGACCGGTACACCTCACGAATCTCAGCAGTACCGAGTTGCACTTCCTCGTACTCCGGCTTCAGCATGCCCTTCAGCGCGGCTTCGATGTCATCCAGCGCGGCGTAGATCACCGAGTAGTACCGGACCTCAACGCCCTCGCGATCAGCCATTTCGCTGGCTTTGCCCTGGGGACGGACGTTGAAGCCGAGAATGATCGCATCGGAGGCGGCAGCGAGCATCACGTTAGTTTCGGTGATGGCACCCACGCCACGGTCGATGATGCGCAGCGATACCTCTTCGGAAATCTCCAGTTTGACCAGTGCGTCTTCCAACGCTTCGACCGAACCGGACACATCGCCCTTGAGAATGAGGCGCATTTCCTGAACTTCGCCCTTTTCCTTCTGGGATAGGAACTCTTCCAAAGTGCGGCGTGGCCGTGCTTTGGCCAGCGCAGCGTTGCGCTCTCGAGCTTGCCGAGTTTGGGCAATCTGACGCGCCACCCGATCCTCGGGCACGACCAAGAAAGAATCACCGGCGCCCGGAACCGACGTCAGGCCAAGCACCTGTACCGGTCGGGACGGTACAGCGCTTTCCAACGCTTCACCGTGCTCGTCCAGCATCGCGCGGACCCGGCCGTGTGCGTCGCCACACACCACCGAATCACCCGGATGCAACGTGCCTCGTTGCACCAGCACCGTCGCCACCGAACCGCGACCGCGGTCCAAGTGGGCCTCGATCGCGACACCTTGTGCGTCTTGATTCGGGTTAGCGGTGAGTTCCAAAGTGGCATCGGCGGTGAGAACGACCGCTTCCAGTAGTTCCTGAATTCCGGTAGCTTGCTTAGCTGACACCTCCACGAACATCACATCGCCACCGAAGTCCTCGGCAACCAAGCCATATTCGGTGAGTTGGGTGCGCACCTTAGTGGGGTCCGCACCTTCCTTGTCCACCTTGTTGACGGCAACCACGATCGGCACCTCTGCGGCTTGCGCGTGATTCAACGCCTCAACCGTCTGCGGCTTCACACCGTCGTCTGCTGCGACCACAAGGACGGCGATGTCGGTGACCTGCGCACCTCGAGCACGCATGGCGGTGAACGCCTCGTGACCCGGGGTGTCGATGAAGGTCAGCGCCCGATCTTCGTCACCGACAGTGGTGTGCACCTGATATGCACCAATGTGCTGGGTGATGCCGCCGGCCTCATCCGAGACCACATCGGCAGAACGGATCGCATCCAACAGTTTCGTTTTGCCGTGATCGACGTGACCCATGACCGTGACAACGGGTGGGCGGGCCGTGAGATCGTCGGAGGAACCTTCGTCCTCACCGTATTCCAGATCAAACTTCTCCAGCAGTTCGCGATCCTCGTCCTCTGGCGACACTATGTCCACTAGATAATCGAGTTCGGCTCCCAACACCTTCAAAGTGTCGTCGTCAACGCTTTGCGTGGCGTTGACCATTTCACCCAACTTGAGCATGACGGTCACCAAATCCGCGGGACTGGCGTCGATTCGCTCCGCGAAATCAGTCAGTGAAGCACCGCGGGGCAACCGCACGGTGGCGCCGTCACCCTTGATGACACCTACGCCACCAATGGTGGGCGCTTCCATGTTGTCGAATTCCTGACGCTTTGCGCGCTTGGACTTGCGGGCACGAGTCTTGCCACCGGGTCGGCCGCGACCACCGGGGCCACCGGGACGACCACCGGGACGACCACCGGGACCACCGGGACCTCCGCGGGGAGGACCAAAACCGCCGCCGGGGGCGCCACCGGGCCCGCCGCGGTAGTTGCCACCACCGCCGCCACCCGGACGACCGCCGGGACCGCCGGGACGACCACCGGGACCGCCGGGACGACCACCTTGGCGCCCACCGGGAC
This sequence comes from Actinomycetes bacterium, assembly GCA_022599915.1. Classification (NCBI taxonomy): domain Bacteria; kingdom Bacillati; phylum Actinomycetota; class Actinomycetes; species Actinomycetes bacterium. The sequence continues at coordinate 53,695 of JAHZLH010000001.1, read as the reverse complement.
CGCCGGGGCGACCGCGACCACGTTCTGGGGCGCGCATCTGACCTGGATTCGGACGGGGACGCGGTGGCATGGAGCCAGGCGTGGGAGCAGCACCCGGACTGGGTGCGTTGCCGGTGTAGGGGTTATTGCCCGTACCGCTGCGTGGCGTTCGGGTAGGGGCATTGCCAGAGAACGGGTTGTTGCCCGGCGTCGGCGAAGGGCCACGACTGGGCTTGGGTTTGTCCGGCGCTTCCGGTGCCGCGGCGTCGGCCGCTGGTGCGCTGGCTTCCGCTGCCGGTGCGCTGGCTTCCGCAGCGGGCGCTGGGGCCTGCTCGACGGGGGCCGCTTCCTTGGCCGCAGGCACCTCCGGCTTCTCCGCTGCCGCTGGTTCTGCCTTCGGCGTTGGTTCGGCCTTCGGCCGCAGCGTAGCGCTACCACCACTCGGGCGGCGGGTGCTGCTGCCAGCCGGCGGCCGCCGAAGGGTGCTCCCCGAGGCGGATCGACGCGCTGGCTTGTCGCTGGCGGGCTTGTCACCGCCAACGGCATCGCGCAGTTTGCGCGCTACCGGAGGTTCAACGGTGGAGGAGGCAGACTTGGCGAACTCGCCAATCTCCTGCAACTTCTCCAGGACATCTTTACTTTCGAGTCCGAGCTCTTTAGCGAGCTCATAAACCCGGACCTTAGACACTTTTCTCCTGTCTCGGCCCGGGGATCCGAGCCGTCAACGCTGGTTTGTTTGCTTCATGATGAGGAACTCATCGGGTGCTCATCTCGTTCTCCCGAAGCTCTGACGGTTATTGGCTCTGCAGTAGCACCGCTACGGCCTCCGTCGACAGTGGACCCGAGATCCGTAAGGACCGAGGGAAAGCCCGCCGCTGAATCGCCAACCGCAGGCACTCCGACCGAGGGTGCAGATACGCACCTCGACCAGGCTGTCGAACGGGACCATCCGGAACCAGATCGGAACCGACGGCGACCACTCGCAGTAAATCAGCCTGTTGAGCCCGTTGTTTACACCCGACACAAGTCCGGGTGGGGCCTAACTGACTGATCTCGGGCAAGTGTAGCCCCTTCTTCCGCTTTGCTGACAATCCGTGGCGCTACGGCGTCCGTGGCGCCGCTGCCGCGTCGTCACTGGGGTTCTGATCGGAGCGGATATCTATGCGCCAACCGGTCAACCGAGCCGCTAGCCGTGCGTTTTGTCCTTCCCGGCCGATTGCCAACGACAACTGGTAGTCGGGCACGATCACGCGGGCCGCTCTCGCCGCGGGATCAGTGACAATCACTTCACTAACCTTGGCTGGCGACAGCGCGCTGCCGATGAACTTTGCCGGGTCGGAGTTGAAATCGACGATGTCGATCTTCTCTCCGTTCAATTCCGCCATCACCTGCCGCACCCGCTGGCCCATGGGACCAATACAGGCTCCTTTGGCATTGACTTCATTGGAGGTGCTGGACACCGCGATCTTGGTCCGGTGCCCGGCTTCCCGAGCGATGGCATCAATCTGGACGACCCCGTCGGCGATCTCGGGTACTTCCAACGTAAATAGATGGCGGACCAAGTCAGGATGGGTTCGACTCACCGTGACCAGCGGCCCGTGCATGCCCCGACGTACGGACACGATGACGGCCCGGATGCGTTTGCCGTGGCTGTAATCCTCACCGGGTACTTGCTCGGCTGGCGGCAACACTCCTTCGAGGTCCTTGCTGAGTTGCACCTTGATGCCGCCGGACTCGTTGGACTGTTGCACGGTGCCGCCGACGATCTCACCGGCTCGCCCGGAGAACTCGTCGTAGGTGATATCGGAGGTGGCTTCCCGCAGGCGCTGGGTCAACACCTGACGCGCAGTGGCAGCCGCCACTCGGCCAAATCCTTCCGGGGTGTCGTCGTATTCGCGAAGCTGATTGCCGTCCTCATCGGATTCAATCGCCAAGACCGTGACATGCCCGGTCTTGCGGTCCAGTTCTACGCGAGCTTGTGGCTTGGAGCCAGGCTGATGGTGGTAGGCGCTCAGCAGCGCCTCCTCGATGCTGGCTACTACCAAGTCGAACGAGATGGAGCGCTCGCGCACTAAACTACGCAATGCGTCTACATCGATATCCATAACTTCTCCTCCACCACTCAGCGCTTCTTCAGCTCGATCTGCACTACGGCCCGTTTCACATCGGCGTAGCTGACCGACTGTTCACTGCCCGCGACGTCCAACACCGCATGGTCGTCGTCAGCGGAAACGATTCGCCCCAGTATCGGATCTCCCTGCAACGGAACCACTCGGACCAGACGGCCCGCATTGCGTTGCCAGTGTTTTGGCACGCTCAATGGTCGGGAAACCCCGGGGCTGGTCACTTCGACCACATAGGAACGCTTGCCCATGACACCGGACTCGTCCACCACCTGTGAGACCGACCGGTTAATGTCCGCGGACTGATCGAGGGTGAGGCCACCGTCACTATCTGCGGTGACTTTGACCACGGGGCGATCCTTGTGCCCCACAACGGCGACATCCTCAAGATCTGCGCCGTGGGATTTCACCGGTTCTACCAAGAGTTCGCGCAACCGGGCGATGAGTTCGTGACCCATACGGTCCTCCTTCGCACGCGGTGCGCCCCTTGTTCAGTTTCCTGGCTACTGCACCTTAGGGTAGTGGTTCGGTTCTTTCCTCTGGAGCATGCATGGAGATTTCCCGCCGAGCGGTCCTGCTTGCGGCTGCGGTTGCCCCGGTAGGTGTGGTCGCCGCATGCGGTGGTGACGACTCCGGTCCGCCACCACCAGAAGACCTGGATCAACAGGCACGAGAATCCGCCGCCCAGTCCGAGTCGGAGTTGATTGCGGCCTATCGTGCCGCCGCAGCCAACAATCCTGATCGAGCTGTCGAGCTGGAGTTCTTGGCCAGCCAACACGAGCAACACTTATCGGCGCTGTATCCCAACGGTGACGGGCCAGTTCCCGCTTCCCCGGTAGGCCAGGCACCGGGGCTGTCGGCATTGCGCAAACTCGAGCAAGCGGCGGCGAAGCAGCGCACCAGCGCCGCGGTGTCGGCCGCTGATGTGGCCCTGATCGCGACACTGGCTCGGATTGCAGCGTCGGAGTCGGGTCATGCCGCCTACTTGGCGAGGACTGGCGCATGAGCGAAGGCACTTGGCGCACCATTGCTGAGGGAGAAGCTGCAGCGGTGTACGCCTACGGCATCCTGATCCCCCGACTACCGTCGGGCGAACGTCCGACAGCTAGGGATGCGCTGATCTTTCATTCCCGGCAGCGCGACGCAGCCATCGCAGAGCTGGCAGCCATGGGGGTTGCGATCGAATTACCGATCGTTTTCGAGATTCCCTTCGCCATCAAGACCGCTGACGATGCTGCCCGGCTAGCCGCCATCGTGGAGAACCGGCTAGTGAACATCTACTGCACCGTGGCAGCCGTATTCTCCGGCGATCAGCGACGTGATCTTGTGGCCACTGCCCGTGCTGACAGCGCTCGGGCGGTGTTCTGGGGGCAACGCCCCGAGGCCTTCCCCGGCACCACTGATCCAGTGATGAGTCCGATCGGGAAAGATGACCAGCCACCGCAGCCGCAAGGCGAAGAATCGCCCGACACTTCTCCCACCGATCCGCCACCGGTGACAGAGCAACCCGCACCGGAGTCGCCGGCACCGGCGCCGACCGGAACCGGTGGCGACGGCGCCGCCATCGTCAACTAGCAGGCAGTCCCGGTAGCAACAGACATTGTTGTCCCATCCTCCCGTTGAACTGCACTGCCCGTGTCGTGGCGTTAGTCGCAGGAAGGCCCGGTGTTAGCCGTTGCCCGGTTTGGTGGGGATGCCCTTGCGGTCAGTCGTGAACCTCACCGATCGTTTCGGACCATGAACATCTTCGGACCAGGCGCGTACCTGCACCTTGTACTTCGTGTTCGGCGAAAGATTCTTGTAAGTGCGGGACACCCAGCCGTTCAGGTTCGGCTGCGGATTCCTACCTGACCACTTCTTCCAGCTTCCCTTCCTCTTGATCCGAGTCTGATACTCAGTGATCGTCACCTCACCCTTCGGCCGCTTCCACTTCACCTGCGCCTTCTTCGCAGTCAACTTCTTCGCCGGGGCTTTCAGTGACAATCACTTGATAACCAAGTTCTTGAGTACCCAACACGTTGTTCGGTTCATCAGCGCGCGCTTGAGACGTAGAGAAAATGTTAGCGAAAACCCCAAACTTGTCAGGGGTGGCTAACTGCACCTCCTAATAGCGTCTGCCCTCACTCGAAACACGCACGTCAATGGTGTCCTTGTTCTGTAGGGTGCCAGTCGGCCTGCAAAATTGGCCCCCCCAAGTCTTCGAAAAGGAATTTCCCTGTTTCTACTGCTCTGTAGTCAAGGGAGCGGGACGTCATCTTGACATCAAAGATGTAACACCCACCGGCAGCAGTGATTTGCCTGCATGTCACTGACGTGCCCTTCGAAGGCATCCCCGGCCACGCCGCCGCCTTACCCCACAAGAAAATACCCCCGACGTCAAAGAGCTCACCGGCGTTGGCCGCCAACTCATCCTCCGTATAGTTCAACTCAACACTTTGAAACGACAACTTCCCGGAACTAGCAGCGATATAGAGGTCAAACTTATCGAGTGTCGGTTCCCATCCTTGAGATTCAGCGTTCGCGGCACCAGACACTCCACCCATCACAGCAACAGCCGCAACCAGGGCCACCGCAAATAGTTTTTTCATCTGATGCCGCTTCCTTCACTTCAAGATATGCACTAGGTTCACCGTGAACGTGACGAGTGACCACGAACGCCTGGATGAGAAACCTTCACCAGGGCCGTTCTCCTCACGGTCTGTGCTCGCTACCCCACGCACGCTCCCTATCCCCACATCCGTCGCTGCACCACGAAATCGACCCTCCCCCCACCCCAGTCCTCAGCAAGAAACGGACAACCCGGACATACCGGTCACGCGTGCATCGTGCAGTTCGCGGCCGTGGCTCCTTCGTCCAACGCCGGGCTGAGGAATCCACTTCTGTGTGGAACTGATCATCTTCAGTCGCCCTCGCTCTGCCCGCTTGGAGAACGACGCATGCTTCAGTCTTGATGAGTCACCAGCAAGAACGTACAGGTGCAGGCGGCAGCCCCCGCCAAAGGTGAAGCCCCGATGCGCCCCCCGGGGGTCTAGCCGTCGGTTCTGTAGTCGGCTCGGTTGATGGCCTTTGCTGCTGCGTTGCCGCTTTGCACAGCGCCCTCCATGCTGGCGTACTTCGTTCCGGCGTATTCCCCCGAAAGGTGAAGTCGTCCGATGGGCTGGCGTAGTGCGGACCAGAAAGACGTGACCTGCCCGGGAGCCCAGGCTGCGTTGAGACCTGGTGAGTACTGGTTGGTCGTCCAATCGAATGACGTTGCTTTCCCTGATGGGTTGGCGGGGACGCCGGGGAAGATCCGGGCGAACTCTTTTTGGCAGCGTTCGATGGTGACATCGGGATCAGCGTCGACAGTGATTTCGTTGGCTCCTGGGCCGGTGCTGAAAAAAGTGATGATTCCGCTGGTGCCAGCCTCGTTGAGTGTGGAATCCCAGGTGGAGCCGATGGGCTCATCAGAAGAGACCAGGCCGGAGTATCCGCCTTCCCGCCAGACCCGGTCTGGGTATTGCACCTGGGTGGACGCACACGGGCCATAGCGGATTTCGCTGGCAGCGCGGGCAACCGGCTCTGGTAGCCCTGGCTGGATGTCGATAGCGGCCAGGGCCGGCAGCGGCACGGCAATGACAGCTGCGTCGGCTTGCACTGTCCCCCCTGGGACACCGACTTCGACTCTGGTGCCATCGTCAACGACGTAGTCCACCGGAGAGGACATCCGGAACTTGTCCTGACCAATGCGCGATGCAAATGCGTTCACCAGCTGGGAGTTGCCTCCCTGGATCGGCGCGACCGTTGCGCCACGAGCCGGCTGCACTTTCGTGAAGTAAGCCGCGGCCTGCACTGCAGCCAGCAGCGAGACATTCTGCGGCCCCACGGCACTGTAGGCCACGTCATTGCCGATCAGGAACTTTGTGCGGCGATCCAGATTCAGATCCGCAAGGAATGACGCCAAGGACTGTGAATCCAAGCGTTTGGCATCCGGGGCTCTTTCGGGTCGAGCCAGATTCTTGATCGTGCCGGCTAGCTCATCAATGGCCTCGTAATACCGGCTCAGATCCTTGCCCACGACTCCGTTGTCCCGGGACTCGAACGCGTCGCGCGTCGTCAGCGTGGACCCGTAGAACACGCCAGGCGCAAGCTGGGCAGCATCCGGAGCTGGTGTTTGGACACTCAGTCCGAAGTCAGCAATGTATCGGCGCATGCGCAGGTCGTTCGCACCCACATACTCGGCACCCGCGTCCACATACTGGCCGTCACTCCAACCATCAGTAAGTGTGAGTACCTTGCCGCCGAGGCGATCAGTCGCCTCAACAACTCTGACGTTCCATCCCGTGCGCGTCAGTTCATAGGCGGCAGCCAGCCCGGCAAGTCCCGCGCCAATGATGACTACCGAACGACTCTTGGCGTTGAACTGCGAGTCAGCGGTTGATATTTCAGACTCGCTGCAGCCGGCGAGGACTCCCCCGGCCGCGATAACTGAACCCCCGACGGCTACCGCCGAGGCGGCGCCGCGCAGAAACTCGCGTCTGCTCAGATCTGTCAACGGCCTCACACTCTCGAGGAACAGTGGGCGTCGAGCTGAATGCTGCGCTTCCGCCCGTTCATGGAGATACGCGGGAGTCTAGTGACGCTTCCGCAAGGATTTCTCGCGAAGTTCCGCGCCGGGCGCCCGGTCAATGGGCTAGTTCCCCGTGAGTTCGGCGACCGCATTCGCCACTGGGAGTCGCCGCCGGTCCCCGGTTCGGCGATCCTTAACCTCTATCTCACCGTCCGCCAGTGCTTTGCCAACTATCACGATCGTGGGGATTCCCAGCAGTTCGGCGTCGTTGAACTTCACACCGACCGACACCGACTTGCGATCGTCGATCAGGACTCGCATGCCGGCAGTTTCGAGTTGGGTCGCGAGATCTTCGGCTCCAGCAATGATGTCGTCTTTTTTGCCAGCGACGACGATATGGACATCCGCAGGCGCTACTTCCCGGGGCCAGCACAATCCGGCCTCGTCGTGGCTTTGCTCCGCGATCGCCGCCACTGCCCGGGACACACCAATGCCGTAGGAGCCCATGGTGACTGTGACCAACTTGCCGTTCTCGTCCAGCACCTTCAGGTCCAACGCTTCGGCATATTTGCGGCCTAGTTGGAAGATGTGACCGATCTCGATGCCACGCTCGATCTCCACTGCCCCACCGCAGCGTGGGCAGGCATCCCCAGCTCGCACCTCGGCAGCTTCAATGGTGCCGTCGGGGGTGAAGTCCCGACCGGCCACCAAACCGAACACGTGGTGGTCGGCCTGATCAGCGCCGGTCACCCATGCGGTGCCCGTGACCACCCGCGGGTCCACTAGGTACTGGATCCCCGCGGCACTGTCTGCGCCCAAAGCACCAGGGCCGATATATCCACGCACTAGCGCGGGGTGAGCAGCGAAGTCGGCCTCCTCGAAAGGTCGTACCTCCGCTGGCGATACAGCTGCTTCGAGTCGCTTCATATCGACTTCCCGATCACCGGGGACCCCGACGACCAGTGGACTGCTTTCACCGTCGGGGTTGGTCAGCATCACCACTACGTTCTTCAACGTGTCCGCAGCCGTCCACGATCGATCCGAACGCTGCAAATCCTCCCGGTCGTTGGCCATGTCAACCAGCGTCTCGATGGTTTCAGTTCCGGGAGTATGCGCCACCACGGCTGCTGGCACACCGTCAGTCGAAAGCGGCTGCGGTGCGGGTATGGTGACCGCCTCGGTGTTCGCGGCATAGTCGCAGTTTGGGCACCGCACAAAGGTGTCCTCACCGTACTCACACGGCGCTAAGAACTCTTCCGACGCCGATCCACCCATCGCACCTGACATGGCGCTGACGATGACGAAGTCCAAACCGAGTCGCTCGAAGGTGCGGATGTAGGCCTCACGGTGAGCGTCGTAACTGGCTTGCAGCCCGGCGTCGTCCACGTCGAAGGAGTACGAGTCCTTCATCACGAACTCGCGGCCGCGCAAGATTCCCGCGCGGGGGCGCGCTTCGTCGCGGTACTTGTTTTGGATCTGATACAGCGACACCGGAAGATCTTTATAGGAAGAGAACTCCTGCTTCACCATCAAGGTGAACATCTCTTCATGCGTGGGACCCAGCAAGTAGTCGCCGCCCTTGCGGTCGTGCAATCGGAACAGCGTGTCGCCATAGTCCTGCCAACGTCCGGTGACCGTATACGGCTCCTTGGGTAACAGCGCCGGGAAGTGCACCTCTTGGAAACCAGCCGCGTTCATCTCCTCGCGGATGATCCGTTCGACGTTCCGGTACACCTCATACCCCAGCGGCAACCAAGAGAAGATACCCGGTGCGATCCGGCGAACATATCCCGCCCGCACCAGCAGCCGGTGGCTGGGCACTTCCGCATCGGCAGGATCCTCACGCAAGGTGCGTAGGAATAGTTTGGTCATCCGTTGCACGCCGACCTCCAGTTTCGTCGAACCGGTCCAACATACCGGGCGACTCATAGTGGGCTACTCACGCCATACCTGGCTGTTCGGTGTGGGATAGGTGCGGGGTCGGCTAGAACAGCACGCTGGCGAACTCGCCCACGGTCTCGAAGCCAGCGGCCTGATAGGCACGCAGCGCTGGTTTGTTGTACTGGTTGACGTACAGCGAGGAAGCGCGGGAATGTTCCGTCGCCAGTCGCACCACCGCGGCCATGGCCGGTCCTGCTAGGCCGCGACCTCGATAATCCGGATGCACCCACACGCCCTGGATCTGCGCGCACTCGGGCGTTATGGCGCCCAGTTCGGCCTTGAAGATCAACTTGTCGCCGTCGAATCGTGCATAGGCTGCTCCGGCGGCGATGATTTCCGCGACCCGGGCCCGGTAGGCACCTTCAGCGCCGTTGGCGACCGGGGACACGCCCAACTCTTCGGTGAACATGGCGATGAAAGACGGCAGTACTGCTGAGAGTTCCGCCGGTACAACCCGGCGAACCTGCGGGTCTGGTGCCACTGTAACTGGCTGACGAGCCACCATGAGCGGCTGATCGAGCCGCTCCTCCCGCGCTGGTCCCCACGCTGGTTCCAGTAATCGCCACAGTTCCATCACTTCGGCACGGGGTCCGACGATGCAGGAGGATCGGCGGCGGCGTTCACGAAGGTGCCGTGCGAACTCTTGCCGACTGTCCGGGGTGGAGTCGATCGGAATCAGGTTGGCCGACACCATCAGTGCTGAGGTCAACTCGTCACCGACCTGGTAGCCGAGGATGTAGCCGCCCAGCCCGGCCATGGTCAGTCCACCGTCAGCCACCCGAGCGGCGGTCAGACAGTGCGCCACTGGATCGCGCCGCAACAAGGGCAACAACAATCCTTCATCACCATGGCCTAAAAGTCGCAGGGAACCGCGCGTGTCAGCACGGCCCGCTGCAACGGCGGTCATGGGACGACGCCCACCTCAGGGGATCCCGATTCGGCACTGTCCTCGGCGAGGCGCATCGCTTCTTCGATCAGCGTTTCCACGATCTGGGACTCGGGCACGGTTTTAATAACCTCACCTTTGACGAAGATCTGCCCCTTGCCGTTGCCGCTGGCGACCCCGAGGTCAGCCTCCCGCGCTTCACCGGGTCCGTTGACCACACAGCCCATGACGGCTACCCGCAGCGGAGCGGACAACCCTTCCAGCCCGGCGGTCACTTTGTTGGCCAGTTCATAGACATCCACTTGGGCGCGACCACAGGATGGGCAGGACACGATTTCCAGGCCCCGTTCCCGCAGGTGTAGGGACTCCAGGATGGCCCGACCGACTTTGACCTCCTCCACTGGCGGCGCGGACAGCGATACTCGAATGGTGTCGCCGATCCCCTGTGACAGCAGCGCCCCGAACGCCGTCGCGGACTTGACGGTGCCCTGTTCCTTAGGTCCAGCTTCAGTGACGCCCAGGTGCAGCGGGTAGTCACATTTCTCCGACAACAGCCGGTATGCCTGGATCATCACCACCGGGTCATGGTGCTTCACGGAAATCTTGAGGTCGCGGAAGTCGTGCTCTTCGAACAGCGAGCATTCCCAAAGCGCTGATTCGACGAGTGCTGCTGGGGTGGCTTTGCCGTATTTCTCCAGCAGCCGCGGGTCGAGCGAACCGGCGTTCACACCAATCCGAATCGGGGTACCGACATCTTTCGCTGCGCGGGCTATTTCGCCGATCTTGTCGTCGAACTTCTTGATGTTGCCCGGGTTCACCCGCACCCCTGCGCAACCGGCGTCCAGGGCGGCGAACACGTACTTAGGTTGGAAATGTATGTCGGCGATCACTGGGATAGCGGACTTGCGGGCAATAATCGGCAGCGCCTCGGCATCGTCAGCGCTGGGCACTGCTACTCGCACTACCTCGCATCCGGTAGCTGTCAACTCAGCAATCTGCTGCAATGTGGAATCCACGTCCGCAGTGACTGTGGTGGTCATGGACTGCACTGAGATCGGCGCACCACCGCCCACTTTCACCGGATGAGTGGGGTGGTGCAGCGTGATTTGCCGAGTCGGTCGCCGTTGCGCGAGGCTCGGCGTGGTGGGGGTTCCCAAGTCTATGGTCACAAGTTCTCCTGTTCCCTCACCATTATGGCCCCTAGCGCGCTTAACCGCCCAAGGTGATCGGCTTGACGATATCGGCCCAGATCACCATGCTGCCCACCAAGATCAATCCAATGGCCACGGTGTAGGTGAGCGGCAGTAGTCGAGCAGTGTCCACCGGGCCCGGATCGGGCTGGCCTTTACGTCGTGCCCGCCGTCTGCGAATACCCTCGACCACTGCCGCGGCGGCGTGTCCGCCGTCTAACGGCAGCACCGGCAATAGGTTGAACAAGAAGAGGAACAAGTTCAGCGAGGCCGCTAGTCCGAGGAAGGAACCGATTTTGGCCTCCGGTGGAACTTCAGCAGCGGCAATCTCGCCACCCAGCCGACTCACGCCGACCACACTCACCGGGCTCTCCACTGAACGGTCACCGTTGTTGACTAGCGTCCCACCAAGTTCCCAGAGCCGCTGCGGCATGGTGACCAAAGCTCCTACTGATAGTGAGGTGATATCCCACATGTAGGCGGGTACTGCGCTGATCGGTTGGTTTTCGTATTCGATCTGCGGGCGCACGCCGAGGAACACCCGCTGCTCGGTCTCGCCGGTGGGGTTGCCGGCGTTGTCATAAAGCGGATACGGCACGGTCTGCAGATTCACTGCGAATGATTCGGTCTGCCCGTCACGTTCCACCACCACCGTGGCTGCTCCGCGCGCCGATTCCAGCGCTGGCGCTAGATTTTCCCAGGAGTCGACTGGCTCGCCGTTCACACTGACGATTCGGTCGCCCGCGGTGATACCTGCGGCTGCCGCGACAGACGCCGCGCCGTCGCAGTTCCCCTCAGCGTTGGGGACACCGTTGGGGTTGGAGGCGGTGGGCACACAGGCCACGGCATCAGCGACAGTCGTGGAGGGTTGCGGCAGGCCGACGGCCACCAGCATGGCACCGAACAGCACGATGGCAAGGAATAGGTTCATAAAGGGGCCGGCGAGCATCACCACAATCCGCTGGCGTACCGGGAGTTTGTAGAAAACTCGGTCTTCATCCCCTGGCCCGACCTCGGCCAGCGATTGTCGCCGGGCATCGCGGACCAGTTCCGCCATTCGGCCGGCGCGTGGGGGCGAGCCCTCCTTCTCCGGCGGGTACATCCCGATGATTCGGACGTAGCCACCCAGTGGGATCGCCTTTATGCCGTAGGTGGTTTCGCCACGGACGCGGGACACCACGGTCGGCCCGAAGCCGATCATGAACTCAGTGACTTTGGCGCCAAACCGGCGGGCGGTGCTGAAGTGCCCCCACTCATGCAACCCGATGGAGAGCATGATCAGGAAAAGCAGCAGGAGGATGCCACCGACATTTGCCCAAAACTCAGCCATGTCACCCTCCTGTTCGGATCAGTTAGCCACTGATGACTTGTTCCGCCGTCCGGCGACCCCACTCATCTGCGGCTAGGACGTCTGCGACCGTTAACTCGTTCCCGTCCGCGGCCGCACCACCATTGTCATACATATCGACAACACGCGAAACCGTCTGAACAATCCCGGGGAACGGAATTTTTCCCGCGAGGAAGGCTGCGACGGCGATTTCGTCGGCGGCGTTGAAGATTGCTGGCGCTACTCCGCCGGCTTCCGCGACCCGGCTGGCGAGTTGGATTGCCGGGAATACCTCATGGTCGACCGGTTCAAAGGTCCACTGGGTGGCCTTCGTCCAGTCACAAGCAGGGGCGGCTTCCGGTACCCGATCAGGCCAGGCAAGACCGAGGGCGATGGGTAGCCGCATATCGGGTGGGCTTGCCTGCGCGATGGTGGAGCCATCACAGAACTCGACCATTGAATGCACCACTGACTGCGGGTGTACGACGACTGCGATCCGGTCCAGCGGCACATCAAACAGCAGGTGCGCCTCGATCAGTTCCAGTCCCTTGTTGACTAAGGTGGCGGAGTTAATCGTGACCAGCGGCCCCATGTCCCAGGTCGGATGATCCAACGCTTGTGCGGGCATGACCGCCGCTAGCTGCTCGCGACTCCAGCCCCGAAACGGTCCGCCGCTGGCGGTCAAGATGAGCTGGCGCACCTCAGCTGCGGTGCCACCGCGAAGCGACTGGGCGAGTGCCGAATGTTCCGAATCCACCGGCACGATCTGACCGGGCGCCGCCAGTTTGGTCACGACCGGACCGCCGATAATCAACGACTCCTTATTGGCTAGTGCCAGGGTGGTGCCTGCGGTGAGTGCGGCCACGGTGGGTGCCAACCCTGCAGCCCCGGCAATGCCGTTGAGCACCACGTCAGCGGGCCGCGCGGCCAGTTCCGCGGCCGATTCGGGTCCGGCAAGGACTTCCAGCGCAGGGAATGCCTCCTGCACCTTATGTGCAGCAACCGGGTCACTGACTGCGACCGTTGCTGGCTGTAGTGCTTCGGCTTGGGCCAGGAGTTCGGTGAGCCGACTACCAGTGGCCGCCAGGCCAACAACATCGAATCGATCCGGATTGCGGCTGATGACATCGGCGGCCTGAACGCCGATGGAACCCGTGGCACCCAGGCTGATCACCCGCCGCACCTGCTGGGTCATTGCTGGACCGCCGCTAGCTGGCCACAGGCACCATCGATTTCCCGACCGCGCGTGTCGCGCACGGTGGTGCTGATCCCTGCCGCCCGCAGCCGAGCAACGAACTCTCGCTCATCTTTCGGGTCCGAAGCCGTCCACTTTGAGCCTGGAGTGGGATTCAATGGGATCAGGTTGACGTGCGCGAGGCGGCCTTGCAGCACCTCGGCCAGCCGGTCTGCCCGCCAGGCGTGGTCGTTGATGTCGCGGATGAGCGCGTATTCGATGCTGTAGCGCCGACCGGTACTGGCGGCGTAGTGGTCGGCCGCGGCCAAAACGTCCGCGACTGGCCAGCGGTGATTGATCGGCACCAGCGAATCGCGCAGTTTGTCGTCGGGGGCATGCAGTGACAGTGCCAGCGTGACCGGGAGTCCTTCATCGGCGAGTTGGCGCATCCGCGGTACTAGCCCGACCGTAGAGACGGTGACGGAACGCGCGGACATATCGAAACCGGCCGGAGCCGGGTCGATGATGCGGTGCAGTGCTGCGACCACGGCGCGGTAGTTGGCCAACGGCTCCCCCATTCCCATGAACACGATATTGCTGAGTCGTCCATTGCCGCCGATATCACCATTGGCGGCTGCCAGCCGGGCTCGTCGCACTTGTTCCACGATCTCGGCAGTGGTCAGATTGCGAGTCAGACCTTGCTGGCCGGTGGCGCAGAACGGGCAGCCAATCCCGCAGCCAGCCTGCGAACTGATACAGGCGGTGACTCGATCGGTGTAGCCCATCACTACGCTTTCCACCAATGCGCCACCGTGGAGCCGCCAAACGTTCTTGACGGTGCGGCCGTCATCGCAAGTGACTGTGGTGACTTCACTGAGCAGCTCCGGAAAGAACTCCTCGCGGAGTTGTGCCGCGAGAGTTTTGGACAGATCAGTCCAGTCCTCGGGAGCCGCGGAATCGCGAGCGAAGTAGTGCCGACTCACTTGGTCGGCCCGAAACTTCGGCAGACCCGCGGCAATCATGGCCTCCGCCCGCTCCACCTGATCTAGATCAGCCCAGTGCCGGGGTGGTTTGATCGCTCGAGAGCGCTCCGAACTGGTGATGCCGGCGAGCTGCAGTTCCTCGGTCATGTGCTGGAGAGCAACAGCGTGAACAGAAGCCAGGAGACAAAGGCGTTGGGGATCAGCGAGTCGAGTCGATCCATCAGGCCACCGTGGCCCGGCACGACTGAGCCCATGTCCTTAATGCCGAGATCTCGCTTTATGCCGCTTTCGATGAAGTCGCCGGCAGTGGCAGTCGCTGCCATCACCCCACCGGTGATAGCTCCTGCCCACCAGGGAGCGCCCAAGAGCCAGGTGAACAACCAAATGCCGATGAGCATTTGGAACACGACTGAGCCAGCGAACCCTTCCCAAGATTTCTTCGGGCTGATGTTGGGGGCCATCGGATGGGAACCGAAGAGCACCCCAGCGAAGTAACCGCCGATGTCGCTGCTGACCGTCAGCGCGATAAACACAACAATCCGCAAGTTGCCGGCCGGATCGTCCGTCGCCAGGGTGAGCATGGCAAACCCCAGCATCAGTGGCAGATAGGCCGCCACCATGATGTTGGCGGTGGTGTCGCGAACGTACTCGTCAGTCCCTCGAGTGAGTTGAGCCAACATCAGCACAAGCACTAGGCCACCGAAGGTGCCGACCATGGCGGTCGGACCCCACACGTAGGCAGCCACCGATATAACCGCAACACCCACGTACATGATCGGTGCGAAAATGCGGATCCCGCGGGTAGCCATACCGGAGGTGATCTCGCTGACGCCGACACACACCGCAGCAACGCCCAAGACCACGAACAGCAGACCATCCCAGAGCAGTAGGCAACCCAGGGCGACGGCGCCGAGTAAGACCCCGACGGCGATGGCCAACGGAAGATTGCGGCCAGCCTTGCCGTGATCCTTCTTGGCGCCCTCTGCTTCTGCGGTTTCAGCCATAGCTATACCTCGAGAAGTTCGGATTCCTTATGCTGAAGCATGTCATCTATGTGACCGACATGCTTGTTGGTGACGTCGTCAAGGTGTTTCTCGGCCCGCTTCACATCATCCTCACCAGCGTCGCCGTCCTTGATCATCTTCTCTAGGACTTGGTTGGCGCTTCGGCGGATGTTACGAACCGCAATTCGAGCCTCCTCAGCTCGACCTTTGGCCTGCTTCACGTATTCCTTGCGCCGCTCCTCAGTCAACTGGGGCAAGGCCACCCGAATGATGTTGCCATCTGAGGCTGGATTGACGCCCAAGTCCGAGTCGCGAATCACTTTTTCGATGGCATCCATCGCGGACTTGTCGTAGGGGGTGATGACGATCATTCGAGCTTCCGGCGTAGCGAACGATGCCAACTGCTGAATGGGAGTGTCAGTGCCGTAGTAGTCGACCGTCATTTTGTTGAACATCGCCGGATTGGCGCGACCAGTGCGGATTCCCGCAAAGTCATCCCGCGCGACAGCCAGCGCCTTATCCATCTTGTCTTCAGCCTCGAGCAGAGTGTCGTCTATCACCAGTGACTCCTTCGTAGGTCATCTTGACCCATGGGGTCAGTCAATCAGGGTTCCGAGCTTCTCACCACGCACCGCGCGGGCGATGTTGCCCTCCTGCAACAGATTGAACACCACGATGGACAACTTGTTGTCACGGCAGAGGCTGATTGCGGTGGCATCAGCCACCTTCAAATCACGCTGCAATACGTCGTCGTAGCTGAGCTGCTCAAATAGCCTGGCATCGGGGTTGGTGCGGGGATCTGAATCGTAGACCCCGTCTACGCCCTTGGCCATCAACACAATCTCAGCACCGATCTCCAGTGCGCGTTGCGCGGCCGTGGTGTCAGTGGAGAAGTACGGCGCACCTAGCCCGGCGCCGAAGATCACCACGCGGCCCTTCTCCAGGTGGCGCTGTGCCCGTCGTGGGATGTAGGCCTCGGCTACTTGGCCCATGGAAATCGCCGTTTGCACCCGGGTATCGATACCCTCTCGCTCGCAAAAGTCCTGCAAGGCCAAACAGTTCATGACCGTGCCGAGCATTCCCATGTAATCGGCACGGGCCCGTTCCATACCGTGCTCGGACAGTTCCGCGCCACGGAAGTAGTTACCGCCACCAATGACGACCGCTATTTCGACACCACTGCGAGCCACATCAGCGACCTGGCTGGCAATAGAGTTGACTACCCCAGGGTCAACGCCCAATCCCCCGCTCCCGGCGAACGCCTCGCCGGAAAGTTTGAGCAGTACTCTGCGGAAGCCACCAGGTGGCGATTGCGGCCATAGTTCCACGGTGCCTCGCAAGGATGGTTGGTAGGGCGATTCGGCCATCACAGTCAGCCTAGGACTTGCCTACCTCGATAAGCGCGAACGCCGTGACCGAAGTCCCGGCGTCGTCCAGAACTTGGCCGACTGTCTTCTTGTTCTCTTGCACCGACGGCTGATCGAGCAGGACCGACTCCTTGAAGTAGCCCTTCAGTCGACCCTCGATGATGTTGGGCAACGCCTTTTCCGGCTTGCCTTCCTCTCGTGCGGTCGCCTCGGCAATGCGACGTTCGTTATCGACTACATCAACTGGCACGTCATCACGATTCAAGAAGCGGGGCTTCATGGCGGCGATCTGCAGCGCGGTGGCTCGGGCGGCTGACTCGTCGCCGCTGTAACTCACCAGCACACCAATGGCTGGCGGCAAGTCAGCGGAACGGCTGTGCAAGTAGCTGACAACGGCGCCGTCCAGCACCGCAAAGCGACCCAGTTCTAACTTTTCGCCAATGATTCCGGACAGATCAGACACGGAAGCCGCAGCAGTCTTGCCATCGGGCAAAGTCACGTCGGCGAACGCGGCATCATCAGCCGGTCGGGTGGCGTCTACCGCCTCGGCCAGCTGCTGAGCCAGCGCCACGAAGTCTTCGCCCTTAGCGACGAAGTCGGTTTCGCAGCGCAACTCTACGAGTGCATTTCCGTGTTGGGCTACCAGACCGTTACTGGCGGTGCGCTCCGCACCTCGCTTGGCGGCCTTGGCTGCACCCGAGATGCGTAACATCTCGACAGCCTTGTCGAGATCGCCGTCAGCCTCGGTGAGCGCTTTCTTGCACTCCATCATTCCGGCACCAGTCAGATCGCGAAGTTTCTTCACATCGGCAGCGGTAATGGACATGGGATTTCCTCCAGTTTTGCGGGAAGTTAGGACTACTTGTCTGCGGTGGCTGCAGCTTCGGCAGCCTCGGCGGGCTTATCAGCTTCAGCGGCAGCCTCGACAGGTGCAGCCTCAGCGGGCTTCTCCGCATCGGCGGGTGCAGCTTCAGCGGCAGCCTCGACAGGTGCAGCCTCAGCGGGCTTCTCCGCAGCAGCGGGTGCAGCTTCAGCGGGCTTCTCCGCAGCAGCGGGTGCAGCCTCAGCGGGCTGATCGGCCTCAGCGGGCTGATCGGCCTCAGCAGCAGTCTCGGCGGGCTTGTCCGCAGCGGCGGCCTGCTCGCCTTCATCGGAAGCCAAGATTTCCTTCTCCCACTCAGCGAGCGGCTCAGCGGCACCATCGTCCTCGGACTTGGCCCGCGCCTGCAGCCCGTCGGCGACCGCGTCAGCGATCACCCGAGTCAACAGTGCGACCGAGCGCATCGCGTCGTCGTTACCCGGTACTGGGTAGTCGACCTCGTCGGGGTCACAGTTGGTGTCCAAGATTGCCACGACCGGGATACCCAATTTTCGGGCTTCCTTGACGGCAATGTGCTCCTTGTTGGTATCCACTACCCAGACAGCACTCGGTACTTTGTCCATGCTGCGAATTCCGCCGAGGGTGGCTTCCAACTTGTCTTTCTCACGACGCAGCGACAGCAGTTCCTTTTTGGTCCGGGTGGAACCAGCTACATCGTCAAAGTCTATCTCTTCCAACTCTTTGAGTCGTTCCAGCCGCTGGTGCACGGTGTTGAAGTTGGTGAGCATGCCACCCAACCACCGGTTAGTCACATACGGCATGCCAACGCGGGTGGCCTGCTGTTCCACACTTTCCTGCGCCTGCTTCTTGGTGCCCACGAACAGCACCGTTCCGCCATGAGCCACGGTTTGACTCACGAACTCAAAGGCAGAATCGATGCGCAAGAGCGAACCCTGCAGATCGATGATGTGGATACCGTTGCGCTCCGTCATGATGAAGCGGTCCATCTTGGGATTCCAGCGCCGAGTTTGGTGACCAAAGTGCACACCGGACTCAAGCAACTGACGAATTGTGACGACAGCCACGACACGTCCTTTCAGCGCCGCAGCGCGGCGCGGTCGGTTACAGCTAGCACGCGGTGCGCCAGCCCCTAGCATCCCTACGGCCGCCTCCCGAAGGACCGACAGCAACCGCATGAGGTGAGATGCGCGAATTCCGGCGAATCGCCGGTCTCGCTAGTGTAGCGCTGCTTGGTCCTGCACTGAAATCAACCTGACTCGACCGCCACCGAGCAACAACCGGGGATCCAGATAGTGCTCCCCAGCGCGGAGGCCCCAGTGCAGACACCGACCAGCACAGTGACCACCTCGCGGGGCGATCCGACCGATCACCGCTCCACTAGCGATGGCCGCTCCGGGAGACAGCGATGTCGCAACCGGCTGATAGGTCGATCGAACTGTGCCGTGCCAAATCGTGATGATGGGTGTGCCAGCGATCTCTCCGACGAAGCCGACGACACCGGCGCGGGGTGCCAGCACTTTCCCGCCGATGGTTGTGCTCAGATCTAGGCCTCGGTGGCCAGGTAGCCAGTCTTGCTCGGGTGGGTGGAATTCGGTCTGCACTGGGCCAGGAACCGGCAGAGCTCCAAGATTTGTAGCGGCCGATACCGGCGGTCTGCCGATGATCAGAGTTACTAAACCCAGCAGCATTACCCAAACGCCGAGCTTTCCAAGGGACAAGTTGCCGCGGAGTATCGCCATACCGTCACCGTGTCTCACCTGACTCGACAACCCGGACGTGCGGCACTGTTGTGGCTAGTGCGTGACCGACGACAGTTGTGGAGAACAGCCACCGGGAAGCTAGAGCTCCGGGCGACTCGAGCTGCAGTAGCTAAGCAGCCATCTCGGCAAGCTTGCCTCGTAACTGCAGGACCGCGCGAGTGTGCAACTGGGAGGCACGACTCTCGGTGACACCCAGCACCTGACCGATTTCGTTCAGGGTCATGCCCTCGTAGTAGTACAGCGAGATGACGATTTTTTCCCGATCGTTCAGCATCGACACCGCCTCACCGAGAATGCCCTTGGTCTCCTCCGCCTCGAAGGCACTGACCGGGTCCTCCATCCGATCATCGACCAACGTATCGCCCAGGGTGACCCGGTCTGATTTCTCGCCGCCCACTGACATCAACTCGTCGAGGGCTGCCACGTGGACGTACGACACCTGACGGAAGATCTGTCGCAAAGACTTCACCGAGATAGTCAGTTCGTCCGCCACCTCTTCGTCGGTGGGGGTGCGGCCAAGGTCTGTTTGCAGGGTGGAGTAGGCACGCTCGACGTCACGCGCTTTCTGCCGGACAGAACGTGGCACCCAGTCCTGGCTGCGCAACTCGTCGATGATCGCGCCACGGATCCGAGTCACCGCGTAAGTCTCAAACTTGTTGGCGCGTTCTGGGTCGTAACGCTCGATGGCGTCAATCAAACCGAACATTCCGTTGCTGACGAGGTCAGCTGAGTCCACATTCGACGGTAGTCCGACGCCCACACGACCAGCGACGTATTTCACAAGCGGGGCGTAGTGCAGGATCAACTGCTCTCGAGCGTGGGTATCACCATCGTCTTTATAGTCCGACCACAGCCGCGTCAGCGAATCCTCCACTGACTCTGCCGATGCTGGGTCCCAGTCCGAGCCGAATCCCGCGCCGGCCTCATCGACAGCCTTATCTGCTGATACAACGGCGACACTACGCTCTTGGATGCGCTTGGTCATACGACGCCCTTAGTCTGTCTACGGATACGTGGGTGTAGATCTGCGTTGTTGCAAGACTGGAGTGCCCCAAGAGTTCTTGCACTGCACGCAAATCTGCTCCTCCTTCAAGCATGTGTGTCGCCGCAGTATGGCGCAAGGAATGTGGGGTCACACCCAATAGGGTATCCGAAAATAGGGTCATTTGAGAGATCCGTTCCCGGACCCTACGGGGTGTAGTTCGTCCACCACGCTGAGCGAGAAAAACTGCCGCCGGCGAATTTCCGCGAACCCGGTGCGGTCTGCCCCGATCAAGCCACGCCTGAATCGCGGCTGCGGCCGGTGGCCCCAGCGGGACCGTCCGCCATTTATCTCCCTTGCCCCGCACCCGCAGTGTGCTGACGTGAAAATCAATGTCGTCAATATCGAGACCGCACAATTCGGAAACCCGCAGACCCGAGCCATAGAGCAACTCCACCACTGCCACATCCAGCAGGCGCTGCTCGTCATCGTCGGCAGCCTGACCAGCGATTTCCAAAAGTTCTTGCATCTGTTCTGGGGTAAGAACCTGCGGCAACCGCTGCGGCCCCTTGGGCGCACTCAGTTGTGCAGCCGGGTCGTCTGATAGCACGCCGCACCCTTGGGCCCACTGACAAAAGCACCTGACCGCTGCGACTCGCCGCTGCAATGTGCGAGCCGCCAAATCATCCCGTCGCATCTGCGCCAGCCAGCCACGTAGACTCCGCAAATCAACAGCGCGCAAGCCAGCCTCACCGCCACTGGCAAGAAAGCCACTGAGGGCACGGATGTCGCTGCAGTAACTGCTGGTCGTGGTTGGAGCTAGACCTAACCGCAAGCGCAGGTGGTCAGCAAAATCAGCGATTATCGCTTCATCAACGTCCTGCATGGTTGGCACACTTTGATCATGCCGGGTTAAACCGCCATTGTCAGCCACGACTCCACGTCCAGTGTCGTGATGTCTCCTCGTCAGGGAACTCACCCATCCCCGCCAGCATCTCCCAGACGTCCGCAGTATCGCGCACCAGAATGGCCCGGCCGTCTGGAATCGCTGCGTGGGTACCTCGGCTCATCTCTGCCAACACCGAGCCGGGCATGGCCATCACCATTCGCCCGAGAGATTCTGCCCAGCGGGCAGTGTTCAACGCCCCGGATCGCTCGGCAGCCTCGATTACTACGGTGGCGCGAGTGAGTGCAGCGATAAGACGATTGCGATGCAGGAAACTGTGTCGTTGCGGCGGTCGGGAACCTGCCTCCTCCGCGACGAGCAGGCCGTGCGCAGCGATGCTTGCTGCCGTTCGCCCCGGCCCAGCAGACACTTGCCGATCGATCCCGCCGGCCAGGACGCCGCAGGTGACACCACCGGCAAGCACAGCACCTCGGTGGGCGGCAGTGTCGATGCCATGGGCGGCGCCGGACACGATCGTCCACCCTGCGGCTGCGAGATCACCAGCCAATCGCTCAGCGGCGGCAAGCCCGCTAGGAGTGGCACGACGCGCCCCTACGATCGCGACTGAGTGCACCAGCAACTGTCGCAACTCCCCCATGCCCCGAACAACGAGTTGCTCAGGCCGTTGCTCCCCCAAGTCATCCAATTGCGTCGGCCAGTTCGGCCCTGGCGTGACGAACCGGATGGGAAGAGTCATGGCTGGGCACCCATTGCGCCTTGACGCATAGCAGCTGCCTCGTGGCTCTCATCTTCCCCGGGGACATCAAGGTCTGCCAGGTCAGCGATCGTCCAGCACAGCCGCAAGATCCGGTCCAGTGCCCGCATCCCGAGACGTTGCTCGTTGCGCCAGCGCTCCAGGAGTTCCACTCCGGTTGAGTCTGGTGGGTGCATTCGTCGTAACCATTCCCCGGGCACTCGACTGTTGATGCGCTCGCCACTGCCCTGCAACCGCCGCCCGGAACGCTGCCGAGCCGCTTGCACACGCTCCCGCACCTGCGCCGTCGGATTGCCGGGCTGCTGCCCGCTGGGCGGCCCTACCCGAATCCTCATATCGATGCGATCGAGCAACGGTCCCGACAATCGCTGGCTGTAACGTCGCACCTCCGCCGCCGTGCAGGTACAGGTAGCAGTTCCCACATCACCACAAGGGCAAGGGTTGGCCGCCAAGATCAGTTGGAATCGTGCGGGCAATTGTTCGCAGAACGCCGCGCGCGCAATACTCACGCTCCCCGATTCCAGCGGTTGCCGCAGTGCCTCCAGCGTCTGTCGGTGAAACTCTGGCGCTTCATCGAGAAAGAGAACGCCATGGTGAGCCTGACTGATCTGACCGGGTCGCAGGATGCCACCGATGGCACCACCCACCATCGCCACATGGGTGCTTGAGTGGTGGGGCGCCTGAAATGGCGGGCAATGGTCGAGGCTGAGCAAGCCGCCTTCGGCTGCGTCGCGGACTGCGGCTACTTCCAGCGCCTCGCCGTTGGTCAGGGGTGGCAGCAACCGGGGCAGCCGACGAGCCAACATGGTCTTACCTACGCCGGGTGGGCCGTGGAGCAGCAGATGATGACCACCCGCTGCAGCGATTTCTAACGAGCGACAGGCTCTGCCCTGGCCGATCACATCCGCCAGATCTGGCGGGGTGAGGGTTGGGGCTGGGGCTGGGGCTGCCGGGTTGACTTCGGGAGCGGTGGCCACTCCGGTGAGGATCTGTACCACCTGCTGCAGATCGATCGCCGGCAACGACACCACCCCGGGACCGCGGAAATCTGCGCTGCAGTCTGCGGACTGGCGACAATCTGACAATCAGGTCGACCTTTAACGATGGCCAATGCCATGGCAATAGCGCCGGGCACTGCCCGCAGCGATCCGTCCAGTCCCAGCTCGCCCAGAAAGATCGTGTCAGCAACGGCTGCAGCGGGCACGGTATCGGCGGCGGCCAGCACTGCCATGGCGATGGCAAGATCTAGAATGGAACCGCGTTTGTGCTCGAAAGCAGGCGACAGCCCCACCGTGATTCGTCCGGTGGGCCAGGTGAAACCGCAACTCGCCACTGCCGCCCGTACTCGATCTCGGGCCTCACTGATTGAAGTATCGGGCAGTCCCACGATGGTCATGCTCGGTAGACCGTTGCTGAGATGTGCCTGCACTTCAACAAGTTGACCCATCACGCCATTAGCGAGCGCCCCATGGCTGATCCGCACTGGCATCAGGCCACCCCCCGGACGTGCTCGATGGTGCAGCGACCATCCCGGCTGATCTGAATCCCTAGGGCATCGATGCGAACTAGGAAATCGCTGTGCTCCTGAGTCGCCAACCAGACAGCCGCTAGTCGCCGGAGTCGCCGTTGCTTGCGCAATGTGATGGACTCCAAGGCTGAGCCAGTTCGACTACGTCGGCGAGTGCGTACTTCACACATGACAATTTCGGGTGCTTCCCAGGCGATAAGGTCCATTTCCCCTTCACAACATCGCCAGTTGCGTTCCAAAATCAGCAGACCGCGTCCCGCGAGATAGTTGGCAGCCAGGTCCTCACCCCAGCGACCCAATACCTTCGGTGCGGCTGTTCGCGGGTCGGGAGCGGATGATGCCGGCTGGGACTCGGCAGGGACGATGCGGGTGTCAGGGCGATCCATGAACCCATTGACATCTCCGACCGGCCAGCGATGAGGGAAACTCCGCTAGTTGGGGGCAGTGAACCCAGTTGCCTGGGTGTGGAACGGCGTGGCGGCCTCAGGTCCGCAGCCAGGCAACTGCCAACTGCGCCGATGATGCCGCGAAGGTCCGAACCGCACCAATGCTTGCGTATGGGTCGCCGACGCGTAGCCCTTGTTGGCTGCCCAGTCGTAGCGGTGATCCACCTGATGCAGTTCCACCATCTCGCGATCTCGTGCCACTTTCGCCAGCACACTGGCTGCTGCGACCGCAGAACAAGACTGATCGGCCTTCACCCGCATCGTCACTTCAGGCATACCTGATGCCGGAGTGGGCAGGAATAGGTCATCCTGGTCACCACCGCTCAGCCAGTCGTGGCTGCCATCCAAGATTGCGGTATCCACCGGACCGACTTCGGCCAAGGCTCGCAACGCCGCCAACCGCAGTCCCGTCATGATTCCCCACTGGTCGATCTCCACCGACGACGCCGAACCCACTGACCAGCGAAAGGCCCAGCGACGCAGCCGCGGCAGTAGTTCCTCCCGACGAGCGGGGCTGAGCAACTTGGAGTCGTTAAGGCCGCGTGGCGCTGTAGGAGTACCCGCAACGACGACAACGACCCCCACCGACACCGGGC
The DNA here is from genome assembly GCA_022599915.1 of Actinomycetes bacterium. NCBI lineage: Bacteria > Bacillati > Actinomycetota > Actinomycetes > Actinomycetes bacterium. Next base: position 29,358 of record JAHZLH010000001.1, on the reverse strand, counting down.
CAGCTATCGATCCCCGACCCACTTCATCTATGCCGGCCACAGTTACCGCGCCACTGCGCAACAGTGCTCGCTCTCGACGCAAACTGGGGGCCACGGCGTCAGCCTACGACGAGGGTGGGTCCTCAGCGTTCATCCGCTCTGCCCATTCCGGAGTCGAGAGCCCTTGCCACTGACTGAACGGCCAAATGACCGAGAATGCTGGGCCGATCGTGCGATCCACCGGAACAAAGCCACCGCCAGGATCCCCCATGTGGGATCGCGAGTCGGCAGACGCAGAGCGGTGATCACCCATGACCCATAACTTGCCTTGCGGCACCTTCACATCAAACGGCGTTTGACTGGGAGCGTCGCCGGGGAACAGGTAGGGCTCGTCAATCGGCGTGCCATTCACCGAGATCCGGCCCTGTTTGTCGCAACAAACCACGCGGTCACCGCCAACACCAATGATGCGTTTCACGAAAATGGTGTCCGGTGGCGGCACCACACCGATCGTGCGGCCGATTTCCTTCAGCAGATCTGATACCGGCCCCTCGGATGGTGGGACCGCAGACGCCGGCAAGAACGAATCCACACCGTCGAAAACGACTATCTGACCGCGTTCTGGCTCACCAAACCGGTAGGCCATGCGATTGACGGCCACCCGATCGCCCACCTGCAGCGTCTCTTCCATGGACCCCGAGGGAATATAGAAGATTTGCACCAAGAAGGTCTTAGCCAGAAAGGCGAACAGGATGGCCGCGATGAGGATGAGCGGCAGCTCAATCCAAAACGGCAGGCCTTTTCGCTTGTCTGACGCGGGCTGACCGGTCTCTTGAGTTGCGGTCACTGACTGTCCTGAGGGGTTCAGACCGAAGCGGAGTTGTCGCGCTTCTCCCTGATCTTCGCCGCCTTACCCTTGCGGTCGCGCAGGTAGTAAAGCTTGGCCCGACGCACATCACCGCGTGACTCGACCTCGATCTTGTCGATGATCGGGGAGTGGACTGGGAAGGTTCGTTCGACACCGGTGCCGAACGACAACTTACGAACGGTAAAGGTTTCCCGGATGCCCTCTCCCTGGCGACCGAGGACAAAGCCCTGGAACACCTGAATACGGGAGCGGTTGCCTTCGATGACCTTGACGTGCACCTTCACGGTGTCACCGGGCCAGAAGTCGGGGATATCGCTTCGCAATGAGGAAGCGTCAACAGAATCGAGTTTGCGCATGATGCACTCTTCCCAACGGACGCCGCAGATCGCCCGCGCTGTAGTCGTGGCCGCGGAAACCAAGCCCACTCCTCTGCGGCAGAGCCGGGCAAAAAACCGCGTCCTCGCAGTATGCCCGACGCCAGCGCCGAGGTCCAAACTGCATGCCAGGTCGCTTCGCTCCGGTGTCTAGACCGGGTCGGATCCCCCAGGGAGCAAGTCGGGCCGGATCTCCGCCGTCCGACGGTGGGACTCCGCCGCCCGCCAGGCGGCGATCCGACCGTGATCACCACTCACCAGCACGTCCGGCACCGGAAAATCCCGCCAAACCCGAGGTTTGGTGTACACCGGGCCTTCCAGTGGGGCGCCAGCTCGGTCACCGGAAAATGAATCATCGCCAGCGCTCTGTTCATTGCCCAATACCCCTGGCAGCAGCCGACCGACGGATTCCACAACAACCAAGGCAGCCGCTTCGCCGCCCGCTAGTACGTAGTCGCCAAGGCTGATCTGATCGACCGGAAATTTCGTGCCGAAGTGTTGCCACACCCGATCATCAATGCCCTCGTAGCGGCCGCAGGCGATGACGATACCCGGCGTTGCGGCATACTCCTCGGCCTTGCGCTGGCTGTAGGGCCGACCTGATGGCGTCGGCACCACAATCCGGGTTCCGGGTGCCACATCGGCCAGCACCTCATCGAGCGCCCGCCCCCAGATTTCCGGCAACATGACCATCCCAGGACCGCCGCCGAAAGGCGTGTCATCCACGGTGCGATGCCGGTCGGTGGCCCAGTCACGCAGGTCGTGAACTCTCACATCCACGGTGCCCGCGCTTATCGCTCGGCCGATCACCGACAGCGAAGTAGGCGCCAGGTAATCGGGAAAAATAGTGAGGATGTCGACTCTCATGGTCAATCCACCTCAAGATCAGCTGCCAGCAGACCGCCAGGTGGATCCAGTAGCACACCGTCGTCGTCGATGGCCAGCACGATGGCCGACACAAACGGCACCCGGGCCTGATGACCAATCGGGGTTCGTACAACCAAGACGTCATGGGCCGGCGGATGCTCGACTGCCACGACCTCACCCAACTGTTGGCCGGCCTCGTCTCGGCAGGGCAAGCCAATCAGATCGCGGTCGAACCACTCGTCGTCCCCGGAGGGCTGCTCGTCGGCCGGTACCTCGGCAAAAAGTTCCGTACCCCGCAGCGCTTCGGCGGCATTGCGATCTGTGACCCCGCTGAGACGGACCAGCCAGATCTTGCCGTGGCGTCGGGAACTTTCTACCGACACCTCACCGTTTTCGGTGGTGAGCGTCGAGCCTGGCCCGAGTCGACGTTCTGGCTCGTCGGTGAACAGCTGTACGGTGACTTGGCCAGCCACTCCGAACGGCTTTCCAATGCGGGCGACCCGAACCTGCATGTCAGCGAGGCGCGCCGTCCACGAAGTCCACCCGAACGCTGTTGCCGCCCAGGGCGGACATCACCGTACGGAATGCAGTCGCCGTGCGACCACCGCGGCCGATCACTCGACCCAGATCTTCGGGATTGACGCGAACCCGCAGGGTCGAACCCCGGCGATGGCTGCGTTCTTTCACCGACACGTCTTCTGGGTTGTCTACGACGCCGCGAACCAAATGCTCCAGAGCCTCGACAAGCACGCTACTCGCCAGCCTTCTCTTCGGCCGGCTTCTCCGCAGACGCTTCAGCCTTCTCTTCGGCCGGCTTCTCCGCAGACGCTTCAGCCTTCTCCTCGGCCGGCTTCTTCTTGGACGCTTTAGCCTTTTCCTCGGCCGCCTTCTCAGCAGCCGCCTTCTCGGCCTTCTCGCCCTCGGCGCGCTCCTTGGCAGCCTTCTTGGCTGCAGCCGCACGTGCCTCGGAAACGCGATCCTTCTCCACCACAGCGTCCTTGGCCGCCTGATTGAAGATCTCGGTCTGATCCGACTTGGCTTCAGGCTGCTGCAGGGTGCCCTCAGCGCCCGGTAGTCCCTTGAACTTCTGCCAGTCGCCAGTGACCTTGAGAATGGCCATGACTGGCTCAGTGGGCTGCGCGCCCACACTCAACCAGTACTGAACCCGGTCGGAGTCGACCCGAATCAGGCTTGGATTCTGTTTGGGCTGGTAAATCCCCAGCTCCTCGATAGCGCGCCCGCCGCGCGCAGTTCTAGCGTCCGCAACAACGATGCGGTACTGCGGTACCCGGATCTTGCCGATCCGCTTCAACTTGATCTTGACAGCCACAACCGTGACATCTCCTGTCGTTTATTGGGCACCGGGACGCGGGGATGGTGGGGACATCTCCGTGATCGGATTCGAACTATCGACCGCCCGATGAGAGAGCCGAGGCGATCGACCGCTCTAGTGTGCCAGATGCACCCCGACCGGCCCAAACGCGGCCAACCGCAACTGACTACTCCTTGTCGCCCAACAGGTCCTTAAACTGCTGCGGCAGCTCTAGGGAGTCGGCGTCTACCAGTGGACCAGCAGCTGCCGCCTTCTCCTGTTGGGCACGTTTTGCCGGGTTGCCGGAACGTCCACGCTTCTGTTTGGGCTTGCCTTTACCTTTGCCTTTGCCCTTACCTCGAGACGGGGCACCAGGCATCGCCGGCATGCCCGGGAGCCCGGGACCCTTGCCACTGCGCATCTGTCGCATCATCTTTTGAGCTTCGCCGAAGCGCTCGATAAGGGCATTGACTTGCTGGACTTCGACGCCGGAGCCGCCCGCAATGCGAGCTCGGCGGGATCCGTTGAGAATTTTCGGATCACTGCGCTCCTGCGGCGTCATGGACTGAATGATGGCCGCCACCCGATCGATATCTCGATCGTCGATGCTATCCAGTTGCTTCTTGACGTCCCCCATGCCGGGCATCATGCCGACCAATTTAGTGAGCGAGCCCATCTTCTTGACGGCCTGCATCTGCTCCAGGAAGTCCTCAAGAGTGAAGTCTTCGCCCCGCTCCACCTTGCCGGCCATGCGCTGGGCCTGATCGGCATCAAAAGCCCGCTCGGCCTGCTCAATGAGCGTCAAGATGTCGCCCATTTCCAGAATGCGACCGGCCATCCGGTCAGGGTGGAAAGTCTCGAAGTCCTCCGGCTTTTCGCCAGTAGAGGCAAACATCACCGGTTTGCCGGTCACGCCCACGACGGACAGCGCAGCGCCACCACGGGCGTCACCATCCAGTTTGGTCAACACCACGCCGTCGAAACCAACTTGTTGGTCAAACAGCACCGCGGTGTTAACCGCGTCCTGGCCAATCATGGCGTCAACGACGAGCAACGTCTCGTCAGGCTTTACGGCCTCCCCCACCGACCGCAACTGCGTCATCAAGTCCTCATCGATGGCTAACCGACCGGCGGTATCGATCAGGACGATGTCGTGCAGCTTCAGTTCAGCCTCAGCTTTGGCCCGACGAGCCACGTCCACCGGGTCACCGACACCGTTGCCGGGCTCGGGCGCAAAAACGGGTACGTCAACGCGCTCACCGACAATGCGCAACTGATCCACGGCGTTAGGGCGCTGCAAATCGGCGGCAACCAATAGCGGCTGATGACCTTGATTCTTCAGCCAGGCGGCCAGTTTGCCAGCGAGGGTCGTTTTGCCTGCTCCCTGGAGACCAGCAAGCATGATCACCGTCGGGGGGGTCTTGGCGAACTGCAATCGTCGGGTCTGACCGCCGAGAATCTCGATGAGTTCTTCGTTGACGATCTTCACAACCTGCTGAGCTGGATTGAGCGCTTCCGATACCTCGGCACCCAGGGCCCGTTCTTTGACTCGAGCACAGAATGCCCTGACCACTGGTAGGGCCACGTCAGCGTCCAGCAACGCCATCCGAATCTCGCGGACGGTCTCGTCGATGTCCTGTTCCGACAACCGACCGCGGCCACGCAGATTCTTGAAAGTGTCAGTCAGCCGATCCGACAGCGAAGCGAACATTGGTGCCTCACGGCTCCCCTCGACGATGGTCTACTGCTGTGGCCTTGGTGCGATCCAGATGTAATCGATCGAAATCCACCGATGGCGCCCCAAGCGTATCGTGCCACCCGACCAGTCAGGTCACGCCGGCGAGACCCCCACGACGTCTTGCAGTCGCTTGAGAACCTCAGCGCCCTCGCGGTGATCCAGTGGCGCGCCGGTAGCGCCTCGCAGATAGAAAACATCAACCACACTGGCACCCATGGAATCCGCCCGCGCCAACACCACGTCCACCCCACAATCTGCGATTGCCCGGGCCAGCTGGAACAGCGTGGCTGGCCGATCGTAGGTCCGCACTTCCACCACCGTGGCGATTTCGGAGGCATCGGCCACAAACTCCACCCGCGGCTCCAGCACTGAGTCGGTCGCGGTGGCGTAGTAGGACTCGCGCCGAGCTAGCCGCTCATCGACGTCGAGAGTTCCAGCCAACGCCCGCCGCACATCCTCCCGCAACCGAACCAGGTCGGGCGGGTCACCAAAGGCGGGATGAACTGTCCACTCCGAAAGCGCGATATCTCCCCGATTGAAGGCTCGCGAGCCCCGAACATCCAGTCGATTCAGAGCCAAAACCCCGGCGACGGTGGCTAGCAAGCCGACCCGATCTGGTGCAGCTATCGTGACGGTTAGCATCTCTCCGGGGGCTTCATCCTCGACCAGCACCTCCGGGAGTTCCGCTGCCAGGAGACCTTCCTGCGGCTCGCTCAGGGCATCGTCCGGTTCGACGATCTCGCCGCGCAACTGGCTGCGGACCCGCGCTACTAGGTCGGAAATCAACGCCGCCCGCCACGAACTCCAGGCGGTGGGACCAGCAGCTTGCGCGTCGGCTTTGGTGAGAGTGGCAAGGAGGTCCAACATGGCGACGTCACCGACCGCCGCCGCTACGGCAGCCACAGTGGCCGGGTCGTCCGGGTCACGCCTCGTGGCCATCTCTGGCAACAACAGATGGTCACGAACCAGACTCACCAGCGCGTCGGTATCAGCCGGTGAGAAGCCCAACTGGGGCCCGATCTCACCCATCAACTCCACTCCCACATCGGTGTGATCTTGGTCCGGCCGACCCTTACCGATGTCGTGGAACAACGCTGCGATCAACAGCAGGTCGGGCCGAGACACGTCCCGCTGGTATCGGGCTGCCTGCACCGCGGCCTCCACCAGATGCCGATCGACGGTGTAAATGTGGATCGGGTTGCGCTGCGGGGCACCCCGAATGTGTTCCCAGTGCGGCAACAACTTGCTGGTGAGACCCGCTTGATCCAACTCCTCCCACACCGGTAGCGCTGCTCGCCCCGCTCCGAGGAAAGACACCAGCGCGTCTCGAGCCTCCGCCGGCCACGGCACTGGCATAGGTGCGGAATCTTGCGCCAGCCGATCCAATGCAAACGGCGCAATCCGAATGCCTGCCTGGGCGGCAGCAGCTGCTGCGCGGATTACCAACACCGGATCGCGCTCCGGCTTGGCTCCCTCCGCCAAAACAACCTCGCCGTCCTGCTCCACGACTCCCTCAGCCAGCGGCCGCCGCTGTTGCCGGTTCAACCGGCGGAAGGGTCGTCGCGGCGAGCGCCGAGTGGCGCGACCCACCCGATACCAAGTCTGATCCGAGGCGTGCGCAATGGCGCGACCGGCCAATGAGATTTCGGTCATCAACGCAGTTGCATCTGGTATTCCCAACGCATCCGCGACCCCCTCTTGCTCCTGCATCAGCAGTCGATCGGTGGCCCGACCGGTTCGGCTGTGCAGTGCGTCGCGCGCATTGGCCAGCAGCAGTGCTGGTTCGTCAATTGCGGTTTGCGGCACATCAGTGATCCAAGACGCCTGCAGCGCACGCAACACGGTTAGTTCGCGGAGCCCGCCGTAGGATTCCTTCAAGTCCGGTTCCAGCAGATGGGCCACTTCACCATTGCGAACCCTGCGTTCCTCAACCACCGTGCGCAGATCGTCCACCCGCTTGGGCGCAAACCCTCGCCAGTCGGATCGAATGGAACTCGCCAACCGCTCCGCGAGCATTTCGTCACCCGCTACCGGTCGACAGTCCAGCAGACCCAGCACGGTCTTGACGTCGTCTGCGGCCACCTTGCGAGCCTCAGCCAGCGTTCGCACCGAATGGTCGAGTTTGAGTCGGCTGTCCCAAATCGGGTACCAAATGCGATCTGGGATATCCCCCGGATCCCCCTCATGGAGCAGCAGTAGATCGATGTCACTGCCCGGCGAAAGTTGCTCACGACCGAAACCGCCCACTGCCACCAGCGCCATCCCGTTGTCCGGGGCACCGGCGAGGCGGTACAAGTCCTGCAACCACTCGTCGGTGAGTGCCGCCAAGGCACGACGTCGCCCCGGGCCTGGTGGCCCGGGGCGGCGTAGTAGTTCTGCGCGGGCTGCTGAGAAGGCTTGGGTTGCTGACCCTGAATCCGCAGATCCAGTGATCACCAAGCTCTCCCCATTCTCAGCAGCCTGCATCAGATTTTCCCCTCCTAGAGCGCGTCCTCGCCGCGCTCACCGGTACGGACACGGACGACGCTGTCGACCGGCACAGACCATACCTTGCCATCTCCGATCCGACCGGTCTGTGCGGTCTTCACGATGACATCGACGACTGACTGAGCGTCATCCTCGTCGACAAGGACCTCAACCTTGATCTTGGGAACCAGATCCACGGTGTATTCCGCGCCTCGGTAGACCTCGGTGTGACCCTTCTGTCGGCCGTAGCCACTCGCCTCGCTGACGGTGAGCCCGTTGATGCCATAGGCCTCGAGGGCGGACTTCACCTCATCCAACTTGAACGGCTTGATTACTGCGGTGATGAGTTTCATGCTTTCACCTCCTCGGCCTGCTTGGCCCGAGCTGCGCGCTCGCTGGTGCCGGCGAACGAACCACCCGCACCGGAGTCGCCCAGTTCGTAGGCGATTTCAGCGTGCTCGACCACATCGACCCCGGTGATCTCGGTGTCCTCGTCAACGCGGAACCCGATCACCAGATCCAGGATCTTGGCGATGATCAGTGTCACCACGAAGGCGAAGGCGAGTACCGCGAAGGCTGCGATCGCCTGGCTGACCAGTTGCTCAGTGCCGCCACCGTAGAACAGGCCATTGACGCCAGCTGGAGCGGCCTCAGTAGCCAGGAAGCCGATCAGCAAGGTGCCGACCAGGCCGCCGATCAAGTGGACACCGACGACGTCAAGCGAGTCGTCGTAGCCCAACTTGTACTTGAGTGGAACGAACAGAGCACACGCTGCGCCGGCCACGATACCCAGAATCAGGGCACCGACTGGACTGACTGCAGAGCAAGCCGGGGTGATCGCGACCAGACCGGCCACGATGCCGGAAGCCGCACCCAAGCTGGTGGCGTGTCCGTCGCGGATCCGCTCCACTAACAACCAAGCCAGCGCAGCAGCACAGGTAGCAGCAATGGTGTTGACGAAGACCACAGCAGCAGTGTTGTCGGCGGCTAGGGCAGATCCAGCGTTGAAGCCGAACCAGCCGAACCACAGCAGACCGGCACCGAGCATGACCAAAGTCAGGTTGTGCGGCTTCATCGGAGTCTTGGGCCAGCCCAGACGCTTTCCGAGAATCAGTGCCAGAGCCAGGGCAGCCGCACCCGCGTTGATGTGGACCGCAGTACCACCAGCGAAGTCGATAGCCGGAACCCCGTTTAGCGGGCCCATGCCCTCGAAGATCCAGCCGCCGGTACCCCACACCCAGTGGGCGACCGGGAAGTAAACAATCGTGGCCCAGATTCCGGCGAATACCATCCAGGTGCCGAACCGAGCGCGATCAGCGATCGCACCAGCGATCAGTGCCACGGTGATGCAAGCGAATAGTGCCTGGAAGCCGACGAAGGCCATGACCGGCAATGTAGCTTCCGGATCATCTGCCATCAGGCCCTCAAGGCCCAAGAACTCGGTCGGGTCACCGAGGAGACCACTGCCACCATCGGTTCCGAAGGCAACGGAGTAACCGTAGAGAATCCACAGCACGCCCACTAAGAACAGAGCCCCAAAGACCATCATCATCATGTTCAGCGTGCTCTTGGCCCGAGTCATGCCGCCGTAGAACAGGGCAAGCCCTGGCAGCATGAGCAGGACTAGGGCGGCGCTGACAAGAACCCAGGCGGTGTCGCCAGTGTTCAACAGCGATTCCTCCATCGCTAACTCCTTTCACTATTGGGGTAGTTCCCCAACGGATGTAGCGATGATGGCTGTGCAGTGTTTCCACTGATGACTACTCAGGTTTCCTTCGTGTGACGGTTTCGGTGGTCGTGTAACGAGTATGTTTCGCGAAATGCATCCGACTATCGAGAAATGATCGCGTCGACGAAGGTTTCCGCCTCAAATGGCGCCAGATCATCCGGGCCTTCGCCCAATCCGACCAGTTTCACCGGTACTCCGAGCTCCCGTTGCACCGAGACAACGATCCCGCCCTTGGCAGTTCCGTCTAGCTTCGTCAGCACAATTCCGCTGATGTCCACGACCTCTGAAAAAACCCGCGCCTGGGTCATTCCGTTCTGACCAGTGGTGGCGTCCAGCACCAGCAACACCTCGCTGACCGGTGCCTGCTTCTCGATGACGCGCTTCACCTTGCCGAGCTCATCCATCAAGCCCACCTTGGTGTGCAACCGGCCTGCGGTGTCCACTACGACGGTGTCGCTTTCCCCATCGATTCCCGCTGATACTGCCTCAAACGCCACTGAGGCGGGATCGGACCCTTCCGGTCCGCGCACGACTGGCACGCCCACCCGGTCACCCCAGGTCTGCAACTGCTCACTGGCAGCCGCTCGGAAGGTGTCCGCCGCGCCGAGGAGAACATCGCGGTCCTCAGCCACCAACAGCCGGGCCAGTTTGCCGGTCGTCGTGGTCTTCCCGGTGCCGTTGACACCGACAACTAGCACCACTGCAGGCACGTCACCGATTCGTTCGGTAAACAGTGTCCGATCCATATCGGGATCAACGGACACCAACAGTTCCTCCCGCAGGACTTGCTGCATCTGCTCTGGGTCGGAAATTCCTTCGACACGGACCCGCGTGCGCAGCCGCTCTACCAGCTCAGTGGTGCCGGGCACGCCTAGGTCGGCCAGCAGGAGAGTGTCCTCAATTTCCTCCCAGGTTGCCTCATCTAGTTGGTCTCGCGATAGCAACGCCAGCAATCCTCGCCCGATGGAGTTGTTGGAGCGAGCCAACCGCGCTCGCAGTCGAGCGAGTCGACCTGCCGCTGGGGCTGGCACCTCCAGTTCGGCAACCGGTGGCTCAAGCACCGCGGTATTGGTACCACCGTCAAGGGAAAGGTCTTCGATATCCCGCCGCGGTGTATCTCGCGGTTCCGAAGCGTCGTCGTTGATGCCGGGCAACACCTCGGGGGTTTCCAACGGCGCCGGTGGCGCCGACCCACCCCGGCTACGGAGGGCCACCAGCGCAATCACGGTGACGACGAGCAAAAGGACGACAAGACCGATCAGGATTTCCACGATGCCGATTGTCCCCTATCCCGTCAGCCTGATGTCCCGCCGGTTAGCCGGCATTGACCGAGTGGACCAATCCGCAACGGCAGAGCTAGCGGCGGGTTGCTGCCACGGGCAGGCCAGCAGCGGTCACGCGCGTTAGATGGGGACGGACTCGCGCAGCCGCTGGGAGATCACGTTACTGACGCCGTCACCCCGCATCGAGACGCCGTACAGGGCATCAGCCGATTCCATCGTGCGCTTTTGGTGTGTGATCACGATGAGCTGACTGTCTTCGCGCAACTCCTCAATCACTTCGAGCAGACGACCCAAGTTGGTGTCGTCTAGCGCGGCCTCAACTTCGTCGAGCACGTAGAACGGGCTCGGGCGGGCTTTGAACAGCGCAACCAGGAAAGCCACCGCAGTCAGCGAACGTTCGCCACCCGACAACAACGACAGTCGCTTCACCTTCTTGCCTGGCGGCCGGGCTTCGACTTCAACACCTGAGGTGAGGATGTTGTCCGGGTCTGTCAGCACCAATCGACCGGCACCACCGGGGAAGAGTCGGGCGAACACCCGCTCAAACTGCACCGAGGTGTCGGCAAATGCTTCCGAGAACACCTGCTCCATACGGTCGTCCACCTCTTGGATGATGCCGCGCAAGTCCTGCTGGGAGTTGCGCAAATCCTCCAATTGGGTGGAAAGGAACTGGTGACGCTCTTCCATCGCGGCGAACTCTTCCAGCGCCAGTGGGTTGACCCGACCCAGCAATGACAGCGCCCGCTCCGCTGACTTCAGCCGTCGTTCCTGTTCACCACGGTCGAAGGGATACGGCTCCGGGTCTGGCCCGCCATCTTCTTCGTCCCCAGGAGCCCGGGGGCTGGGCGGTACCATCACCTGCGGGCCGTACTCGGCGACAAGTTCCTCGGTGGCGATGCCATGTTCGGTCATCGCTTTTTCTTGCAACTGTTCGATCTTGACGCGTTGCTCGGTGCGCACCATTTCGTCCCGATGCACCGAACTAGTGAGGTCATCCAGTTGTTGGCTCAACTGTTTGATCTTTGCCCGCAGTTTCCCCAACTGCTGGTCGCGCTCGACTCGCTGCGCCTCCAACTGATTGCGCTGTTTCTCAGCCACGTCACCCAGCCGATTCGAATATGTCACCGAAACTTCGGCCGCGACCAACACGGCTGCGGCCATGGCACGCTGCCGCTCTCGCCGCTCGCGGGCGCGCTGCTGATCTTCCCGGGCCTTGCGCTCTTGCTGAGCGGCTGCCAGCAGTTCATTGGACCGACGGGCGGCCACGCTTGCTCGCTCCTCCTGCGTTCGCAGGGCCAAGCGAACCTCGACCTCGTGGTTGTGCGCGCTGCGCAGTTCCTCGGCCAGATCCTCACGACGATCCGGTCCCGGCGTCGCGGCCTCCTCGCCAGCGTCGGTGGCATCCACTGCAGCGAGGGCTTGCTCCGCCTCAGTCAGTACCGACTCATCGCTGGCCAGCGCCTCCTGTGCTGCCGTCAGATCTGCGGCAAGGCGTTGCCCCTCGGTACGAGCGGATCTAACCGCTGCGCCCAGGGAACCCAACTGATCTGCCACGGCGGCCATAGCCGCGTCGGACTCGTGCAACGCCCGCAGCGACTCCGCCAACTGCCGGGCAGCCTGTTCGGCTCGTTCTCGGGCGGGCTCCAAGGCGAACTTCACGCGATCACATTCGGCTGAGATCGCCGCCAGTTCATCAGCGGCGGCATCTACTCGGGCCGACAGTTCCAGTGCGCTGGCCTCTTTGTCGTCCCAGGTGATCAAGCCAGCTCGACCGAGCAAATGGCCGGCGCGGGTCACCACCCGGTCGGCTCCCTGCGCGATGAGCTCCACTGCGGCGTCGAGGTCCTCGGCCAATACGATGCCCGCTAGCGCCGCCGCCACCGCAGCCTCACTCTCCGGCGGTGCGGTGATAACAGTTGCAACTGATCGACCCGACCCACTGCTGCTGGTGGGCGCTCCGGCATCGGCTACCAGCAGTCGCAGTGACTCGGCTGGCTGCTCCCGATGCAATCGGACCGCATCCGCCAGCGAATCCACGACAGCACCGTCCACCAAGTCCGCTAGCGCGCTGGACACGGCCAGTTCCCAACCGGGTTCGATCTGCAGGTGCTCAGACACCAGGCCACGAACCAAGGGATGAGCCAAGACGTCGTCACTGACGCCGCCGCGGCTGCGTACCGCGCTTTGCAAAGCTTCGAGTCGCGCCCTGGCGGTGTCCCGACTTCCCGCCAGTTGCTGCTCCTTTTCGGTCAGCGTGGCCAACTCGTCGGCAGCGCTTTCCTCTTGCTTGCGGCACTCCTCGTACTGACTGTCCAGATCTGCCTCACCGCGATCCAGACCGGACACCTCACGCTCGAGTTCGGTGAATTTTCCGGAGGCCTGCTGTTCGCGCTCGTTGGCAGCCGCCAACGCTGCCTGCAACCGGTCGATTTCGACGCCGCGAGCCTCGACACGACTACGCGCCGCTGCTGCTCGCCCCTGCAACCGCACCTGTCGTTCTCGCTGGGCGGCGGCCGCGCGCGCCTCGGTTTCGACCCGACGCTCTTCGTCTGCGAGGGCCGCCTCCGCAGCAGATCGGGCAGCTTGTGCGGCGCTGAGTTCTGCTGATCGCTCGCGGGTAGCGGTTGCAAGTTGCTCGTGCTCGTCTTGCAGTTCGCGGGCCTGCGCTTCCAACTCTTGCGGGTCTGCCCCGGTTCCCGCGACCACGTCGGACTCGTCCACAACTCGCAGCCGCTCCCGGCAAACGGACACTACTGCGCGAAACCGCTCGTGCAGACCGGAAATGCGAAACCAGGCATCCTGGGTCTGCGACAGCACCGGTGCCGCCTGCTCAGCTGCCGCGATCAACTCTGCTTCGCGGGCCTCGTCGGCCAACAGGGCCGATTCCACCTCACCCCGCTGTTCCCGCAACTGCTGCTCGTCGGCCTGCTCTTGTGCCAGTGCCTCAGTGAGTGCCACATAGTCGTCAGCAAGTAGCCGCAGCCGGGCGTCGCGCACGTCGGATTGGATAACGACGGCCCGCCGAGCTACCTCAGCCTGCCGTCCTAGCGGTTTGAGTTGTCGACGGAGTTCGGTCAGCAGATCAGACAGTCGGCTCATCTTGTCGTCAAGCGCTGACAGTTTTCGCTGCGCCTTCTCTTTACGTTTACGGTGCTTCAGTACTCCAGCGGCTTCCTCGATGAACCCACGCCGATCCTCCGCAGTGGCGTGCAGAATCGAGTCGAGTTGGCCCTGGCCGACTATGACATGCATTTCCCGACCAATGCCGGAGTCAGAAAGCAGCTCCTGCACGTCGAGCAGTCGGCAGGCGGTGCCGTTGATGGAGTATTCCGAACCCCCAGAACGGAACATGATTCGCGAGATGGTGACTTCGGTGTAGTCGATGGGCAAAGCCCCGTCAGTGTTATCGATGGTGAGGCTGACCTCGGCCCGGCCAAGCGGAGCCCGGTTGCTGGTTCCTGCGAAGATGACGTCTTCCATCTTGCCGCCGCGCAGACTTTTAGCTCCCTGTTCCCCCATGACCCAGGAGAGCGCATCCACAACGTTGGACTTCCCAGATCCATTGGGACCAACGACCGCGGTGACACCGGGCTCGAATTTAAGGGTGGTGGGAGAAGCGAAGGACTTGAAGCCCTTCAGGGTGATGCTCTTTAAATGCACGCCGACTCCTGGGGATCTTGACGACCGTTTCGCTCAGCCCAAGAAGGCTAACCCGATCGGGTGGTCAACCCGGGAAGCGGCACGCTGACGGTGAAATCAGACGGTAGCTGGGGCCAATTCTTGCTCGAAATCGGCGGATTCAACGGCGCCGATCGGATCCATGGCGAGTTCTCGCGCCATTTCCAGTTGATCCACGAGATCTTCCAGTTCACGAACCCGAGCCCGCAACCGTGCGACCTCAGCCAGGAGGCGCTGATCGGCAACCGCCATGTGGCCATACAAAGCCTTAGCCATGCCAACTCACTTTCTACCCATGGAAACGCCGGTAAATGCCCGCCCCCGGCGTGTCTCCATTGTGCCACTTACAACCCATTTGTGGAAGACGCAACTTAATGTGGCGGTGCTTGACATTTCGGACACCGATGCGAGGAGCGATTCGTGAAGCGTTCCCGCATGATCGGCGCCCCACATCGTCGGCACGGCTCGCCCTCCCGACCATAGACATCCAGGGACCGTTCGAACCAGCCTGATTCGCCGTTGACCGCAACGTAGAGCGGATCAAATGACGTGCCGCCGGCCGCCAGCGCTGCCGCCATCACTGATTGCGCCTGTGTTAAGACTTCGGCGCACCGCTGCTGACCGAGCAGCACTCCAGGTGTTTCCGGAAACACCTCAGCCCGCCACAACGCCTCATCCGCGTAAATGTTGCCAACGCCGGACACCACGGTCTGACTCAAGAGTTGTCGTTTGATGCCGGAGTTTGACGAGGCCAGTCGCGCCGAGACCGCAGCTAGGTCGTATTCGGGGTCAAACGGATCTCGCCCGATGTGCGCTACCGCCTCGGGGACGCCAGTGGCTCCGATATCGGACAACAGCAACCAGCCAAAGGTGCGCTGATCCCGGAACAACAGCGTGCGACCGTCTGCGAGGCGCAGTGCAGCACGGGCATGATTGTCGTGAATGCGCTGTTTCTCCGTGACCCGAAACTGTCCGCTCATGCCCAGATGCGCCACTAATGCTGCGCCATCACAGCCACCGTCGGCCAACTCCAACCACAGATACTTTCCCCGACGTTGTACCGACGTGATCCGACTACCAGCCAGCGCGATGGTGAAGTGCCGGGCGCCGCCGGGCTGGCGGCGTACCACTCGCCGGTGGCGGACTTGAGCCGAAACAATATCCGCAGCAAGTACCGCTGAGGCCAATCCCCGCCGAACGGTTTCGACCTCGGGAAGTTCTGGCATTACTGCTTCCCGCTGCCAGCCTCGGCAGGATCGGACAGTTCCGCGTAGGTGAGTTGAGCGGCCTCTTGTTCTGCGATCTTTTTGCTACTGCCACTCCCCCGACCGTGGTAACCGTCTTTCAGTTTCACGAAGGCGGTAAACACTTTCTGGTGCTCGGGACCAGCCTCCTTGATGACGTATTCCGGGGCACCGAGATCTAACTGTGCGGTGAGTTCCTGCAACGAGGTTTTCCAGTCCAAGCCAGCGCCCAACGAAGCCGTCGCCCGCAACTGTGGCTCAGTGAGACGCAGAATCATCTCGGTGGCTACCGCCATCCCTCGGGAAACATAGACAGCACCAAAAACCGCTTCCAGCGCGTCGGCCAGAATTGATTTTTTCTCTCGGCCACCTGTGGTTTCTTCGCCACGACCTAACAAGACAAACTCGCCGAGACCTATCGAGCGCGCCAACTCCGCCAAAGCTTGTGCGCTGACCACCGCTGACCGCATCTTGGCCAACTCGCCTTCAGCGGACTCTGGATGGCGAGTGAACAGCGCATCGGTGATGATGATGCCCAGCACAGCGTCGCCTAGGAACTCAAGCCGCTCGTTGGGCTGGGTGTCATGCTCAAAGGCGTAGGAGCGATGGGTCAGCGACTTGATCAGGATGTCGTCGGGGATATCGACACCTAGCCGATCGCGCAGAACCTGCAGATCGGGATTCGCCATCGTTAAACGTCGAGGACAGTCCGCTTGTTGTAGGTGCCACAGGTTGGGCACGCGTTGTGCGGCAGCTTCGCAGATCGGCACCGGTCACAGGTCGCCAACTTGACCGGCTTGGCCTTCCACTGCGAACGGCGCGCGCGAGTGTTGGAGCGGGACATCTTCCGCTTGGGTACAGCCATCTCAATCTCCTTCAGGCGATGGATCTGACTCGCGCCATCCTGCGAGTTCGGACCATCGGGGGTCTATGCGCTCGTGCCGGTGCTCCGGATCATCCGCCAACATTGCACCACATTCTGGGCACAGTCCCGGGCAATCTGGCCGACACGTAGGAGTTAAGGGTAGTGCCAACACCACCGCATCATGAAATGCACCGGTCAAATTCAGCTCTGGATCAGTGATCGGGACGATGTCAGAGTCCTCGTCATCCGGCTGCTCGACGCCTGGATAGGTGTAAAACTGCCTAAATTCCACTGGTAATTCCACCCGCAGCGGGGTCAAACACCGGACGCACTCCCCAGTCACTGGAATTGTGGCGGCGCCGGTGGCCAAAATCCCATCCAGCACCGACTCCAGGAGCACGTGAACCGTCGCCGCACCGGGCTCTGCGCGCATGACCTCGCCGGCAAAATCCTCGCCAATCGTGACTGGAACGACAACCTCGAGCGAGGCCCCGGGCTGGCGCGGCAGTTTGCGACTGTCGACCACCAGCGGGGAATCGGTCACTGCGGCAGCACCTCGTCCATCGGGTATTCCTCAACCTGTCCGGCCAGTTTGGCTCGACCGTTGGCAACCGACTCCAGCGTGCGCTGCAGCGTGCCTTCAAACGCGGCCAACTTGCCGTCAACGTAGGCGTCAATCTCGGCCTGCTTGCGGTGGGCCTCTTGCTCCGCGTCACTGATGATGCGCCTGGCCTCGGTGTGGGCGGCGATTGTCACCTCATCCGCAGAAACAAGCGCAGCAGCTTCAGCCCGAGCGTGCTCGCGAATCTGCTCCGCCTCGCTGGCGGCCGCGTCGATCAACGAATCGCGCTCCGCGAGTACTCCGTTAGCGCGGTGGATTTCCTCCGGCAGCGCTTCCTGAATCTCCTCGATCAGCTGCATCGCTCGATCTTTGTCGATGATCGCGCCGCCGCCGAGGGCACGCGATTTTGCTTGCGACACCAGTTCGGTGACCGAATCAAGTGCTTGGGTGATGTCCACCGTTTTCCCTCCCTGCCCGGAATCAGTTATCCGGAGCCCAACTTCTCTTTCAGTCGGTTCTGCACAGTATCCGGTACGAGACCGGAAATGTCACCGCCATATGTGGCGACATCTTTCACCAGACTGGATGACAAGTAGCCGAAAGCCGGGTTAGTGGACACGAAGAGCGTCTCCACTCCGGCAAGCCGGTAGTTCATTTGCGCCATCTGCAGTTCGTAGTCGAAGTCCGACACCGCCCGCAGACCTTTGACGATGGCCGAGATGCCCCGATGTTGGCAGTAATCGACCAGTAACCCGTAGAACGAGTCAACAGAGACGTTGGAGTAGTCCGCCATGCACTCTTCCAGCATGTCGATGCGTTCTTCGACCGTGAACAGGCTGGACTTCTTCTTGTTGATGAGGACACCGACAGTCACATGTTCGAAAAGATCTGCCGCCCGTGCGAAGACATCAAGGTGGCCATTGGTGACCGGGTCGAACGATCCCGGACAGATCGCAGTAGCCATGAGGCTCCGGTACCGCCTTCCCTACTCGTATCGTTGCGCTGAGTGCCGTGGCCACCTAGGTATTGTCGACAGCCACCGAACTGACCCGACCGTACCAAATTCGAGTGTCGCCGTAGTCGCGTGAATCGAGCGGGTCGACTGCTGCCGGCCACGGCTGACCCGTAGCCCGCTTCGCAGTCTCGGCCACCACCAGCCCGTCGACCGCAATAGCGGCTCCCTGAATCAGCGTCGCGAAGACTGCTGCTATGTGGGTCATGGTCATGTCGTAGGGCGGATCGGCAAAGACGATGTCGAAAGGTTCTGGCCAGGACCGGTCGGTGAGTTTCGCGGCATCGCTAGCCAACACCGTGGCGTTCGCCTGCAGCTTGGCTACGTTGTCGCGCAACACCTGAACTGCCGTTCGGTCACGTTCCACCAGAACCGCCGTGGCGGCACCACGGCTCAGCAGCTCCAGGCCTACCGCCCCCGACCCAGCGAAGATATCCAGCACTCGCACGCCGGTCAGACCGCCGCTGAGGTGTTCCAGCCGGTTGCATACCGCTTCGCGGACGCGCTCCGAGGTGGGGCGAACACCGCTACGAGGAACAGCGAGTCGCCGACTACCCCATTCTCCGGCAACGATTCTGGTCATCGAATGAATCCTGCCGTCAGGCTTTTTCCAGGTAATCCGACGATTGCTGCAGTTCATCAGCGGCGGCGGCTAACAACGGATACTCGGCCAACTCTGGATCGGTCGCCACGATGTGCGCCGCGTCCTCGCGAGCATCCTGAATCAGGTCAACATCACGCAATACTGACAACAGTCGCAACGAACTGCGCCGCCCCGACTGCACTGCACCCAAGACATCACCCTCGCGCCGTTGCTCGAGGTCCAACTGCGCCAGTTCGAAGCCGTCATTTGTGCCTGCGATGCGTTGCAACCGTTCGAATGCGGGAGATTCGGGATCTGCCTTCGTGACCAGCAGACACAGCGCTTGCTGACCTGCGCGTCCCACTCGACCGCGTAGTTGGTGCAACTGGGATACGCCGAATCGGTCAGCGTCCATAATCACCATCATCGCGGCGGCGGGCACATCGACGCCCACCTCAATCACCGTGGTGCTGACCATGACATCTAAACCGTCCTCGGCAGTCGGACCTACAGCGAACCGCGCCATCAACCTGTCCTTCTCCTCCGCCGGCAGTCGGCCGTGCATCGCAGCCACGCGGACCTCTGCCAGTGGCCCAGCCACCAGTTCATCCACCAGACTCAGAACCGCGTGGGTGGCGGGCGCCTCCGCTGCCTCCTCGAGTAGTTCACCCTCAGCCGAGTCTCCTTCTGAGATCCGCGGGCACACGACAAAGACTTGCCGGCCTGCTGCTACCTCTTCACTCACCCGCTGCCAGGTTCGGTCCATGTGCCGAGGTTGCGTCAACTCGGCGACTACGTGACTGACCACTTGCGACGCGCCTGTGGGTCGCTCCCGCAGCGTCGATACGTCGAGATCGCCAAAGACGGTCATCGCGACAGTGCGTGGGATCGGAGTAGCGGTCATCACGAGCAGGTGCGGGCGTTGCCCCGGCACTCGATCCAGCAGCAGCGACCGCTGCTCGACTCCGAAGCGATGCTGCTCATCGACCACGATCAGTCCCAGGTCCGCGTACTGCACCTGATCCTGCAACAAGGCGTGGGTACCGACCACGATGCCGGCTTCTCCACTGGCGATTTCCAGCAGCGCGCCACGACGTTGTGCTGCGGTCATGGAGCCAGTCAGCAGCGCGACGCGGGTGGCGTGCGCAGACCCGCCAAGGAGTCCGCTCTCAGCGAGTGGTCCCAGCAGTTCCCGTACGTTGCTGTAGTGCTGCTGGGCGAGCACTTCGGTAGGGGCCAGTAACACTGCTTGACCGCCCGAGTCCACGACTTGCAGCATGGCTCGCAGGGCGACCAGGGTCTTACCGGAGCCGACATCGCCCTGCAGTAACCGGTGCATTGGATGCCCGTCCGCCATGTCTTCAGCGATGCGTTTGCCGACCTCCCGCTGACCGTCGGTGAGTTGGAACGGCAAATCCGCGTCAAACTCGCCCAGCAGTCCGTCAGCCGTGCCGGGTCGGGGAATTGCCGACAGCACTGCAGTTTCGTGTCGTCGCTGCGCCAGGATCACTTGCAACACCAGCGCCTCGTCGTAGGCCAGCCGCCGGCGTGCCCTGCCGACCTCCGCGAGGTCTTCTGGGGAATGGATGGCGCGCAGTGCGGCGTCAAAGGGCAACAGGGTGCGGTTGCCGACGATCTCGGCTGGCAACGGATCCGGCAGCGGATCCAACATTTGCAGCGCCACCTTGACTGCTTTCGCAATCCGAGGGCTATCTACCGCCGAGGTGGCGGGATAGACCGGAATCAACTCTTTGGCGAAGATCTCCGCAGCCTCGCGATCATCCGCGTCGTCGGCGAAGTGGCAACCAGGGTTCACCAGTTGCAGCCGGCCCCGATAATCGCCCACCTTTCCGGAGAACAGTCCCCGGCGACCCGGTCGCAGATCGCGCGCCCGCCAGACTTGATTAAAGAAGGTAAGGGTCAAAGTTTCGCGACCGTCAGTCACGGTCGCTTCGACGCGGCCACCGCGCCGACCACCGCGGCCGGGGACAGTTCGACAGCTCTTCACTTCCGCAACGATGGTGGCCTGCTCACCGGGAACCAAGTCGGCGAGATCGGTCAACTCACCCCGACTTTCGTACCGTCGCGGGTAATGCTGCAGCAAATCGCCCACTGTCTCGACCTGCAAGTGTTCCGCTAGCGGCTTGGCCGTGCGACCTCCAACGACATCTCGTAGCCCGTCAGCTAAACCTGCCATGACTTCAGGGTCGCATCCCGCCGCCAGCGTCCAGCGCAGCGCCGCACCGGGTCACTATTCCACGCCAAAGATCAGTGGCCAGATCGGCTGACCGCCTTCGTAGACGGTGACATCCGCCCCCGGATGGTTGATTGCCAAGTTGCCGTTCAGCCGGTCTACCACCTCGCCAGCCAGGTCTGCACCAGAAACGATCGTCACTAGTTCGCCGCCACT
Organism: Actinomycetes bacterium; assembly: GCA_022599915.1. Taxonomy (NCBI): domain Bacteria; kingdom Bacillati; phylum Actinomycetota; class Actinomycetes; species Actinomycetes bacterium. The sequence goes on along the minus strand of JAHZLH010000001.1, from coordinate 8,388 downwards.
AGACAACATCAGGTCTAAGGTCTGACCTGCGACGCTCTCCACATCCTCACCGATCTGCAAGATATCGCCATCCACGATGCCGAGTACATCCCCTGGTTTACAGGGACCAGCGGTGGTGATGGCTTCTTTGGTGGAGATGGTGACCGCACCGTATCGAGTGGCGGCCGCTGCCCGCGACATCGCCACCACGTCGTCATCGAAGTCGGCTTCCGGATCGTGTACCGCGACCGCCGCCAGCGTCTGCACCACGGAGCGCGTCGGCACAACGGCGACACGCAAGCCATCTTTGCGCGCCGCGTGCGCGGCTGACTCCGCTGAGGAGGTCACGTTCTTGTCGCTGGGCAGCAACACGATCTCACCAGCGTCGGAACTCAAGGCCGCCTGCAACAACTCTCCGGTGGCAGGCGCTTCGCCAGGTTCTGCTGTGACGACCGCAACCTCCATTTCCGCTAGTAACTGCCCCAGGCCTGGGCCATGAGCCACGGCGACAATCGAACGCTGACGCACCTGCACGTGGCCGGTACCGGGGGTATCAAACAACCAGGTGATTTTGATTCGATAAGGCCGGCCAGCGGCCATACCCGCCTCCACCGCAGCACCAGCATCGTGAACGTGTACGTGGATGTTCCACAGTCGATCGCCACCTACCACCACCAACGAATCACCCAGTTCCGCCAACGCTGACTTGAGTCCCGGAATGTCCTCGTCATCGGCTTCTAGTAAGAACATCACCTCATAAGCCGGACCGGAGTAGCCGGTGTGGGAGTCCCCAGTGACCGCTACCGCGGGGACATCCGCATCCGGCGGCGGTCGTCGAACGCCGGTGACGACTTCCAGCAGGGCCGACAGCACCACAACGATTCCGTAGCCGCCCGAATCAACCACACCGGCGCGGCGCAGCGGTTCTAACATCTCTGGTGTCCGTGCCAACGCTTCTTCGCCGCCCTCCACGGCCGCCCGCAAAACATCGGCTAGGTCACCGCCGGCCTCGGCTGCCGCTTCTGCCGCGCACCGCATCACGGTGAGCATGGTGCCCTCTTGCGGCTCGGCTACCGCCGCATAGGCCAATTCAGCTGCCTGAGTCATGCCGCGCCGGAAGGTGTCGGCCGGATTCATGACTGCACTGGCGGTCTCCTGTGGCGAAATGCGCACCAAGCCACGCACGATTTGGCTCAAGATCACCCCGGAGTTGCCCCGAGCTCCCATGAGCGCCCCTCGGGCGAGCGCGCTAGCCGCAGAGCTGACGAGTTGTGGACTGTCGCTAGCGTCAGACTCCTCGGCCACTAGATCGGCAGCCATCGCCTCCCGCGCCGCCACCATAGTCAAGTACATATTTGTTCCGGTATCGCCATCGGGAACCGGGAATACATTCAGCGCATCGATGTCCTCACGAGCAGACGCCAGCGCCTCGGTGGCAGTGTTGGCCCAGTCCCGAAGGAACTCGGCATCAACCTGGCTGGACATGGACACTTTCCTGGCCTCTCTGCGTCTGCGCAGGCAGAAACATCGATACGGATTTCACACTACCGACGCCGTTCGGTTAGAGTAGTGATTCGGCTGGGAGAACCGGCTTACACCGGCCTGGGATTTCAGCATCAGGTCGAACCTAGTTCATTGGAGCGTGTGACGTGGCTGCGAAGTGCGATGTTTGCGGCAAAGGACCCGGTTTCGGTCATAACATCTCCCACTCCCATCGGCGGACCAAGCGTCGCTGGAATCCCAATATCCAGTCAGTGCGCACGGTCATCGGTGGCACCCCGCAGAAGGTCAACGCTTGCGCCTCTTGCATCAAGGCCGGCAAAGTCACGCGTTCCTAGCGATTCAGTGCCCTGCCCAGGCGCGGGTCACCCTCGCTTCCGATCATCTACCCGCCACCCCTAGTTCGTCCTGAAACAACCGCGATGTTCGGCGACTTGGCGCCCTCCCGCCGCGCTAGTTACGCCCAGCCAAAGCCAGCCAGCCCCGTCTGATCGGCCGCTACCAGCGATTAGCCGGCTGCCTTGCAGCCATCGGACTACCGGAAATGGTCGTGGCCGCCCCGACCACTCCAATGGCGGCCATCCACCGTCACCCCCGGTTCACCAGAGACCACCTCAGTGATCCGGCCAATCGGAATGAAGAGTTCCGGCAGGGCAACACCCGGCGGGAAGGCTGCCACCAGCGAGTGGTCGTCACCACCAGCCATCACCCACATCAACGGGTCCACATTGAAAGCTGACGAGGTTTCCCGTAGCTGATCGGCTACTGGAACTGCTTGTGAGTCCAGTTCTGCGACCGCGCTGGATTCAACAGCCAGATGGCGCACATCCGCCAACAGTCCATCACTGATATCGATCATCGCCGTTGCCCCAGCAGCGGCTGCTTGCGGGCCGCTGTCATACGGCGGGTGCGGCCGTTGATACGCCTCAACAAGAGCCCGTGGTGAGCGAAACCCTCTGGACAGTACGGTCAAACCGGCAGCAGCCCAGCCTTGCCGACCTGCGATAGCCAAGACATCTCCTGGCCGAGCGCCAGCGCGAGTAACTGGGCGCTCCGCCCGCCCCAGGGCGGTCACCGACACGGTCGTAGTCTCCGACTGGCACAGGTCACCCCCCACTACTTGCGCCCGGGCGACTTGGGCTTCAGCAACGAGACCGTCGAGCAGTTCGAGGGCCCAGGAAACCTCGGTATCGGACGGCATGGACAGCGACACCAGTAGCGCCGAAGGCTGACCACCCATGGCAGCAATATCTGCGAGGCCAGCGGCAGCAGCTCGATGGCCGACATCGGCTCCGGAGCACCATTCCGGCTTGAAATGCCGGTCCGCCACCAGCGTGTCCACGCTGGCTAGGGTGCTGCCGGGTTGACTCAAGACGGCGGCATCATCTCCGATGCCCAACTGGGCATCACCAACTGGGACTCGCTGTCGAATCAGCTCGATCAAACCGAACTCACCTATGTCTGCCACCGTCTCGGCCATGTGGCCCTCACTTTCCGCCGGATCACATCCCCTAGCCTGGTCAACGTTAGTGGAGGGCTGTGAGCACGATGAAACCGATCCTCGCCGTGTCGCTGGTGACCCTGCTGGTGGCAGGTTGCGGTCGCGCGGTCCCGGTGACGCCAGCCGAGCTGGACGAGGCGACTCAGCAGAAATGTGCTGAGTTGGCCCAGGCGCTGCCCCCGGAGTTGGCAGGCGAACGACAAATTGAAACCATGCCCGATCCCGACACCACTGCCGCCTGGGGGGCGCCGGCGCTGGTGTGGCGCTGCGGTGTACCGGAACCGGACACCTACACGTCCACCTCGCAGTTGGTGGAAATCAATGGCGTGGATTGGTATCCGCAACTGTTAACTGGTGGCTACCGATTCACCAGCGTGAACTCGAATCCGCGCTTGGAACTGACGGTGCCCGGCGGATACTCCGATCCGGCCGAGGTTGTGGCGGAACTCCAGCCAGCTAACGAAGACCCTGCCGACGACTCAACGCCTCGCCAATCAGGGAAGCCACCAACTGCTGATAGCTGACCCCGGTTTCCTGCCACATCCGCGGATACATCGAGATTGCGGTGAAACCGGGCATGGTGTTGATTTCGTTAATGCTGACCTCGCCGTCGGCGCCAACGAATACATCGACGCGAGCCAAACCTTCACAGTCCATCGCCTGGAAAGCCGCAATGGCGAGTTCCTGGATCCCGGTCGACACCGCTTGCGGAATATCGGCAGGCACAATCAGTTCAACGCTGTCGTCGAGATACTTGGCTTCGAAGTCGTAGAACTCGTGCTCGGGTCCGACTTTGATCCGAGCACAGACGCTAGCGCGGGGAACCCGGTCGGGACCAACTAGCACGCCACACTCCACTTCGAGGGCGTTCTCTACTGACGCTTCCACGATGATGCGCGGGTCGTGCGCACCAGCGGCATCGATGGCTGCTTTGAGTTCTTGCTCGTCGCGGGCCTTGCTCACCCCAACGCTGGAGCCAGCTCGGGCAGGTTTGACGAAAACCGGCCATCCCAACGTCGCAATCCGTTCTCGGTGATCTTCTTGTCCCCACTCATCGTGTCGCAACGCATGCCAACGGCCGGCCGGGATCCCCTCAGCGCTGAGCAGTTTCTTGGTGTGGGCCTTGTCCATGCAGGCGGCGGAGGCGAACACGCCACTACCCACAAATGGCATACCGGCTACCTCAAGCGCCCCTTGGACGGCACCATCTTCGCCGTAGGGGCCATGGAGCACTGGAAACACCACATCCACCGGCTGCCAGTCGCGGCCTCCCGCAGCATCGGTCAACCACAAGCCATGCCGCTGCGGTGACAGCGACAGTTCGACCCGACCTTCACCAGTCACGACGGGAAGCTGGCCGGCTTCCGACCGAAGCTCGTCAGGATTACCGGAGTGGCGCACCCAGTCACCGGCTTCGGTGATACCCACCGCGACTACCTCGTACTGATCCCGGTCAATGGCCGCCAAGATGCTGCCCGCGCTCAGGCACGAAATGGAGTGCTCGCTGCTGCGGCCACCGAAAAGCACCATGACGGACGGCTTAGTCATGGCCCGACCCTACCTAGCACTTCGATGACGCAGCAGCATCACGCGCCGGATTGAGGATCGATCGGCCAGATTCACCGGTGATCTGCTCACACCAGCGGGGTTCCTGACGCGATGCAACTCCCACCAGGAGGTTTCGAACCAGGCTTGCGTTCAGTCGGAGCAGCTAATGACTGTTCCAAGAGTTGATTGTGTGCGTCTCGTGCTCGTAGCCCAGTTCACTGATCGCGCCGGCATCCAACACGAAAAGCCGACCATCCACCGCCGGCAGTCCCAACCAGGTAGCAGTAAGAATACGCAGGAAATGACCGTGAGCAACCAGGGCGCAATCGTCACCCTGCTGCAAGAAAGGCTCCACCCGGTCCAGCACTGCCCCGGCACGAGCAGCAACCTGTTCCGGCTGTTCCCCGGGGGTCTCCCCCGGCGGGATCGGGTCACGCCAGATGGTCCAGTCTTGGTCGCCAAGATCGTTGCGAATGTCTACGGTCTTGCGGCCTTCGTAGGCGCCGTAGTCCCATTCCAGCAAATCGGCGTCAATCTCTCCGCTCAGTCCGGCCAGGCTGGCCGTCTGCTGTGCGCGTTGCAGCGGCGAGATCAGCACCAGCCCAAAGGTTCGAGCCGCAATGATCGGTGCCAAAGCGGCGGCATCCGCCTCACCTTTTTCCGTCAACGGCAGGTCGGTGCGACCCGTGTGTTGGCCACTGCGGCTCCACTCGGTTTCGCCGTGGCGCAGCAGCACCACTTTCCCACGCTGGGTCATGACTGCTGGCCTTGCTCCTCACGAGTGGGGCGCGACATCAAATGCTGCAACATTTCTGCCGGGGGCATCCCATCGTGCACGACCTTCACCACCTGCTCGGTGATCGGCATCTCGACCCCTGCGTCTTGCGCCATCTCCAGTAGCGGCTTGCAACTCTTGACCCCTTCACAGGTCTGCTTGGTAGCCGCCTCAGTTTCCGCCACGGTCAGCCCACGACCAAGGCTCTCCCCAAACGTCCGATTGCGGGACAACGACGAGGAGCAGGTGGCGATCAGGTCACCGATTCCGGCCAGACCGAGGAACGTCATCGGGTTCGCCGACAGCGCGACCCCCAACCGAGTCATCTCCGCAAGCCCCCGAGTAATCAATGCCGCCTGTGAGTTCTCGCCAAATCCTTGACCGACTGCCATGCCGTTGGCGAGTGCGATGACGTTCTTGACCGCACCGCCAATCTCGACACCGATCACGTCGGTGGTGAAGTAGGGCCGGAAGTAGTTGGTAGTGGAAGCCTCTTGCAACCCGATGGCACGTTGCTGGTCGACGCAGGCCACCGTGGTGGCTGCCGGTTGCCGTTGAATGATCTCGCGGGCGAGATTGGGGCCGGAGACCACCGCGACTTGATCCGCGGGCACTTGTCCCACTTCCGCCAGCACCTGCGACATTCGCAGCTTGGTGCCCTTCTCAATCCCTTTCATCAAGGTGACCAGCAGTGCGCCCGACTCCAAATGTTCCCGCCAGATAGTGAGGTTCTCGCGCAGCGTTTGCGAAGGGATAGCGAGCACGACGATTTCAGCGGCAGAAATTGCCTCTGCTGGCTCGCCGGTGCAACGCAGCGATGCCGGCAGATCCAGACCAGGGTGGAAGGTTTCGTTGCGGTGGTTGTCATTGACATCCGCCACCACCTCCGGTTCCCGGGCCCACATCATGACATCGCAACCAGCATCCGCCATGACCATGCCGTAGGCAGTGCCCATGGAGCCACCGCCCATAATCGCTACTTTCGTCATCTGCGACCTCCTACGCTTCTCCGGATTCAACCGGCACAACTAGCACGGTAGTGGCTGGCTAACTCGCTGTCGTGCCCATTTGCTCACCGGTAGCAAATCACTCCGGCTGCGGCAGCGGGTGCTCGATGGGGAGTAGTTCCTCCGCCTTCATGTCCCAGCGCAACTCAGGTACTTCCTCCCCACGTAGCTGCGCCAACTGGATCGCGATGGCGTCCATGATCCGACTAGTCGCTTCGGTCAGCACCTCCGGCGTCAGTTCCTGGTCGCGCAGATCGTCAAGATCGACCGGCTCACCGACCGCAATGGCAATCTTCGGTGGCGGGATGATCCGAAACTCCTTCTTGTACGGTCGCATCACTTTCTGCGCACCCCAATGCGCCAGCGGTACCACCGGAGCACCCGAGGTCAGCGCGATGCGAGCCGCACCAGTCTTCCCAGTCATCGGCCACAGTTTCGGGTCACGAGTCAGCGTCCCCTCCGGATACACCACGACCGCTTGCCCCTCGGACACCGCTGCTACCGCCGCACTAACCGCCTCGGCCGCGTTTTCGGAATCCCGGTACACCGGGATCTGCCCAGTTCCGGAGACGACTTTCCCGAAGGCCGGGACATCGAAAAGCGCGTCCTTGGCGAGGAACCTGGGTATTCGATTGTTGTCGTTCAGAATATGGCAGATGACCATCGGGTCGAACCAAGACATGTGATTGGCAGCGATCACCATACCGTCCTGTGGTCCGCCTAGGTTTTCAACGCCGCGCCAATCCCGGCGAGTGATGGTCATCATGACCGGCCACAGCGTCGCCGCCGCCGCCGTGTACCACGGTCCTACGGGCTGCTGTGATGGAATGGCACGCACGCATTACTCCTTGAACCGTTATCAGCCACCCCACGTGAAGACGTACGGCGGGGTGCACATCTCGAATGCTGCCAGATCGGCTTGAATGAGGTCAGGAGATATCAGGAATGTCAGTAACTGCGATTATCCCGCTCAAGCCACCAGCACGGGCAAAGAGTCGACTGCTGCTCGATGCCGAAACGAGAGTCCTGCTGGCCAACGCGTTCGCCCGCGATCTGATCGACCAATGTCTCGGCTGTCCTGACATCGATAAATGTGTTGTGGTAGGAGCTGGCCCGCCCGAGGCCCCGGTGCCACAACTGTCTGACCCGGGAAAGGGCCTGAACTACGCATTGTCGGCCGCCGCCGCAACCATTCCTGCGACCGATTCGGTAGTGATCCTGATGGGAGATCTACCGTCTGTCCTCAGCGAAGATCTGAGCCTGGCTCTCAAAATTTGGCGCGACGATAAAGCCGCACAGTCGACTGGCGCTTTCGTCAGTGACCTCGCCGGAGTAGGTACCACCGCCGTATTGGGCCAGGCCGGTCGGGTCCAGCCCGAATTTGGTGCTCGTTCTCGCGCCGCCCACCACAGCAGTGGGCTTGTAGAACTCCATCAGCCTGAACTGCGGCGACTGCGGCGTGACGTCGATTCGTTGGTGGATCTCGCCGACGCGTTGCGCTTGGGAGTGGGGCCACACACTCGCGCCTGTGTTGTGGACCTTGATTTGGTGCCGAAACTCAGCTAGCGCAGTCGGCTAAAGACAACTGTGGCGCGACCCCACGGGGCCGCGCCACAGTCAACAGTCTCGCTACTTCTTCTTGGCGGTCGACTTCTTCGCCGTTGACTTCTTGGCCGCAGTCTTCTTAGCGGTCGACTTCTTGGCCGCAGTCTTCTTGGCGGTCGACTTCTTCGCCGCAGTCTTCTTGGCGGTCGACTTCTTCGCCGTTGACTTCTTCGCGGTCGACTTCTTCGCCGTTGACTTCTTCGCGGTCGACTTCTTCGCGGTCGACTTCTTCGCGGTCGACTTCTTCGCCGCAGTGGCCTTCTTGGTCGCAGTCTTCTTCGCCGCAGTGACCTTCTTAGTCGCAGTCTTCTTGGCCGCAGTGGCCTTCTTAGTCGTGGACTTCTTGGCCGCAGTGGCCTTCTTAGTCGTGGACTTCTTGGCCGCAGTGGCCTTCTTAGTCGCGGACTTCTTCGCCGCAGTGGCCTTCTTAGTCGCGGACTTCTTCGCCGCAGTGGCCTTCTTAGTCGCGGACT